>CAMGET010000241.1 GCA_946055175.1 uncultured Roseburia sp. | reverse complement strand
TTTAATTCTTTTGCTCTCTTAGCAAGGTCGAATTTACCTGCTGTTGCGCCGTTTTCTGCGTCAACACGTAACTCTAAGTTCTTCTTTGTGCTGTCTGTTACAACTTCGCCAAGTAATTCAGCGAATTTAGCTGCATGTTCAGCTTCTTCCCAAGCTGCTTTCTCATAGTATAAACCGATTTCAGGATAACCTTCACGATGTGCTACACGAGCCATAGCAAGGTACATACCTACTTCTGAACATTCACCTTCAAAATTCATTCTTAAATCAGCAAGGATATCTTCTCTAACACCTTTAGCTACACCTACAACGTGCTCAGCTGCCCATGTTCTCTCTTCAGACTGTAATGTAAATTTGTCTGACGGAGCTTTACAGATTGGACAGAATTCCGGTGCAGCATCTCCTTCGTAAACATAACCACAAACGTTACAAACATATTTAGCCATAATTTTTCTCCTTTTCAATTGATTAAATTTTAAACTTAGTAACTATTACTGATTTTAATAAATAAAACTTAAAATGTCAAGTGCTTTCTTACACTTAATTTTATTAATGGGTGGAAAATTTTTCTTCCTCTTGCTTACAGTCCGGGCATTTCCCGTAAAAGTAAGCGAGATGTCCCTCAATCTCCCCACCGAAATCCTGACCGGCTAAAACATTGATATGGTCAAGACCATCTACAGTAAGGTCCAAAACACTGCCACACCGGTTACAAATAAAGTGATAGTGCGGCTCCGGCCTTCCATCGAAGCGGTCAGGACCAAATCCTGTAGACAACTTTTGTATCTCTCCGATTTCTGCAAGAAGCGCCAGATTCCGATAAACGGTTCCCAGACTAATGTTTGGAAATTCGTCTTTGATTCTGGTATAAACCGTCTCTGCTGTCGGATGATCATAGCGGTTCGCCAGAAAATTTTTAATGGCTTCTCTCTGCCGGCTGTACTTTAGCATAGAACCTATCCCTTCTAATAAAAATAGTAACTGTTACTGATTTGATTATAATATGTGAAATCTATTTTGTCAATCCTTATGATAAAAATATCATAGCGGTAATCTTATCTGCATAAATATAGTAAAAAAAGATGGGGGAAATAATATGGCAGGAATGCAACGCTTTGTTACATATATTTATGCTTATGAAGAAGGGAGAAAAAGCGGGAATACGGGATATGCAAAAATAGAGACAAGGGATAACGAAGGTAGAATGGAAATTCACTTCATGAATGCCGGGGTGATGAGAGGAGTGGGGCAGGTTTCTTTCGTTTTTATAAAAGACGGAAAGATTGTTTCGGTTCCGATAGGAGAACTCCCAATTGAAAGAGGGACAGGAATGGCAAATATTACATTTCAGACGGAAGATGTAGGCGAGAGTAGTTTGAACTTTAATAATATGGATGGTGTATGTATTGTTGATTCGAACCAGAGGAGGTATTTTAGCTTTTGGCATGAGATAAGGATAGAAGAGATAAAAGATGAAATGCTTTTACCATATACAAAGCCGGAAAGTGAGGCAGAACAACCTGAATTACCAAAAGAGCCGGAACACGCATCTGTGATACGGGAGGAAATACAGCAGCGCAGACAGGAGGTGTCGCAGGAAGCGGTGGAGGATGCAGAGCAGGAATCCTTGCATACAATGGAAATCCCGGTGCAAAATGTTTTTCCCACCTATGATATGACAGAAATATGGGAACAGTGGAAGAACCGTAAGGAGCATACCTTATTTAACGATGAAGTAGAAGCAGTACGTATAGAGCTAAAAGATTTAAGAGAACTGCCAAAGAAGTACTGGTATCTTGGAAATAACAGCTTTCTTTTGCATGGTTTTTTTAATTTCCATTATTTGTTGTTTGGAAGACTGTCGGACGAAAGATGGTTTATAGGAGTGCCGGGTGTTTATCAGAGGCAGGAACGGGTTATGGCATCCATCTTTGGATTCCCCGGATTCTTTTTAACACAAAAAGACGCAGTCCTTCAGACTGCATCCTGTGAAGAAATGAAAGAACATCAGCCGGGTATCTGGTATCATGTATTAGAGGAATGATTCACCAGAGAAAAACGCAGGTGATCCTGCCATACATTTTGTATTCGGATGGATTCACGTTCAAGGCCTTCTTCCTCAAAAAGAAGGCTTTTTAGCAGACGGATAGAGGCTGTATTTTCAGGCATTACTCTGGCTAAGACCCGGTGAAGACCAAGGGCTGCAAAGGCAATTGATACACCCATGGCAACGGCTTCTCTTGCATACCCCATGTGCCAGTAAGCGGCATCGAATTTATAACCGATTTCGCAGCAGGAATATATATGGGGTGTAATATTATGCAGACAGACGGTTCCGATGATCTGCTTGGGATTTTCTTTGAGAAAAACATAATAACGGATTGTTTCTTCCTTCAGGGCGAGCTGCATTTCACAGTTTAGAATGGTTGCCTGATAAGCAGGAGTGTAGTAGTTTGGCGGTGTAACCGGCTCATATTTGCCAAAAACTTCCTTATTGCGTGTAAGAAAATCGCAGACCTTTTCTGCATAATCGGCGGTCAACATTTTTAGGATAAGCCGTTCTGTTTCATATCTAACTGCAAAATAATGAGGAGAATTTTGTGCCATAATCATTGCCAACCTTTCCGATTAAAGCTAAAATAAAACTATCTTTAGAATAGCACGAGGGATAGGTATGACACAAGATGAAAAATATATGAAAGCAGCCATACGCGAGGCAAAAAAAGCATACGCTTTACACGAAGTACCGATTGGCTGCGTCATCGTACAAAATGATAAAATCATTGCGAGGGGGTATAATCGCAGAAATACAGAAGGAAATACCCTTGCTCATGCGGAACTGACCGCAATAAAAAAAGCAAGTAAAAAAAATGGTGACTGGCGTTTGGAGGACTGCACCATGTATGTAACCTTGGAACCCTGCCAGATGTGTGCTGGGGCGATTGTACAAAGCCGCATGAAAAAGGTGGTTATCGCCAGTATGAACCCAAAGGCCGGCTGCGCCGGGTCGGTACTTAATTTGCTGCAGATGGCAGAATTTAATCATCAGGTAGAAATAGAATGCGGTGTATTAGAAGAAGAATGTTCAACCATGCTGTCCGGTTTTTTCCGAGAACTGAGGGAGCGGAAAAAGCAAAATCCGGGAAAGGATTGACAACAAAGAAACCATAAGTTATACTAAAAGCTCCGAGTGGCGCGTGGGGTTCTCCGAAAGGAGCCGCCCTTCATAAGTGGCGCTGACGCTTGGGTCTTGCACGGCAGGAATCTGCGAACCAGGTCAGGTCAGGAATGAAGCAGCCTTAAGCAGAAGCTCCTGGGTGATGCGAGGGTGCCTGGACCGAGTTAACTGTGAAGGTAACGGCCCACGCTGCGCTCGGTTTAAAAAAGGATGGGTACCAGAAGATTCAGAATGCCGAAGTGCTGCAGAATGAAGAACAACGCAGCAATGACAGCCAGTGTTAGGGCGGCATGAACGGAATTTCCGGCAGGATTCTGCCCATCCGGCACCACCCGGTAGTCCAGCTTTTCAATGATCCGCCGGATGGCCTCCGGGGACAGCTTGTCCGCGTC
>CAMGET010000240.1 GCA_946055175.1 uncultured Roseburia sp. | reverse complement strand
CAGATGATGGGTTCCGCAGCAACTTCTCTTTCTTCCATGTTCAACAGAGTCATTGATATTAGTCCGCCAATGGCTGACTTGATCGATTTAAAAGAAAATATTGATGAAAGCTCTATTGATGAGTTCCTATCAGGGACGTTTGTAAAAATTTCATTTAAAATGGAAATTGGAGATTTGGTTGATAGTGAGATTATGCAGCTGTACCCGGTGTCTTTTGCAAAGGAGATGTGTCAAAATGCAACAAACGGCATGATTCAGTCATCTGCGTCTTCGACACCGGAACCGGCGCCAACACCAGTTCCGCAAGCGGCAGCACCGCAACCAACTCCGGCACCGCAACCGACACCAATGATGGGACAGCCAATGATGGGACAACCAATGATGGGACAACCAATGATGCAGCCGATGATGGGGCAGCCGATGATGCAGCCGATAAATGTGCAGCCTGCACAATTCCAGACATTTGCATGTACAGAGCCACCTGTTTATGGTCAGGAAAATATCGGATTGATTATGGATGTCCCTTTGGAAGTGACTGTAGAACTTGGCAGAACTAGCAAGTCTATTCAGGAAATACTGGACTTTGCACCGGGAACGATTTTAGAATTAAATCGTATTGCAGGTGAACCAATAGATATTTTAGTTAATGGTAAATATGTTGCGAAGGGTGAAGTCGTTGTAATTGAGGAAAGCTTCGGAGTAAGAATTACTGAAATTATTAAGTAGAAAAAGGAGAAAAATTATGGCAAAGATATTAATTGTAGATGACGCGGCATTTATGAGAATGATGATTAAAGATATTTTAACAAAAAATGGTTATGAAATCGCAGCTGAAGCGGAAAATGGTCAGAAAGCAGTTGAAAAGTATCAGGAGACGAATCCGGACTTAGTATTAATGGATATTACTATGCCGGAAATGGATGGAATTCAGGCATTAAAGAAAATTAAAGAAGTGGATGCAGGTGCTAAAGTCATTATGTGTTCTGCAATGGGACAGCAGGCAATGGTTATTGAAGCAATTCAATCCGGAGCAAAAGATTTTATTGTTAAGCCATTCCAGGCAGATCGTGTTCTTGAAGCCGTGAAAAAAGTAGTGGGTTAGTATGATTTTACTGAGTTCTTCGTTTGAAAGTTTCATACAGTTACTGGGAGTTCTTCTGATTTTCCTATTTATTCTTGGGGCCACCTATTTTACGACGAAGTGGATAGTCAGTTATCAACAGATAAATATGCGGAATAAGAACCTACAGATAGTTGAATCAATTAAGATTGGAACAAATAAGTTTATTTGTTTGATTAAAGCCGGAGAAATTTATCTCGTTGTAGCTGTTGGTAAAGATGAAGTAACAATGCTTGCACAATTGACAGAGGAGCAGTTATTAGAAGTGCCAATACGTGATGTGGTTGCCGGAAATGGGACCACAGATAATTTTAAGGATGTGTTGGAAAAAATGAAAGGACATTTTTCGAAGAAATAGGGTAATAGTATGACAAAACTGAAAAAGGTCTATTGCATGATTTCGTTTGCTTTTGCAATTGTGGCTGTTATGATATTGGTTTTATCTCCATTTAGCAGTACTACTGTATATGCGACAGGAAATGAGCCTGCGGATATCACTGTATTTACCCAGACAGATGATGGTGGTAATGTTACAAAAGCAACAGAAGACAGTACAGATGGGTTATCAATTACATATAGGAATAATAGTGGTTCATTAACGACACCGGTTAAGATGTTCTTGGCATTGACTGTGATTGCATTGGCGCCATCTATTTTGATAATGCTTACGTCTTACACGCGGATTATTGTTGTATTACATTTTATCAGAACTGCGATGGGTACACAAACAACTCCACCAAATCAGGTTATGATTGGGTTGGCTTTGTTTTTGACATTTTTTATTATGTGGCCTACGATGCAGGAAATTAATAAGGTTGCAATTGAACCATTGGATAATGGTGAAATTACTACAGAAGAGGCATTTAAGCTGGCACAGGATCCGCTTCGCGAGTTCATGTATCGGGATTTACAGGATAAAGATCTAAAGCTTTTTATTGATATTGCAAGAGCAAATAATGTGATTTCAGATGCTGAGTATGAGAGCTATGAGAGCTATGATGATATTCCTATGGTAGTAGTGATACCTGCTTTTATTATTAGTGAACTCAGACAGGCGTTTATTATTGGCTTTATTATCTATATTCCGTTTATTGTAATAGACATGGTTGTTTCATCCGTGCTGATGTCTATGGGTATGATGATGCTTCCGCCCACGACCATTTCATTGCCATTTAAAATTTTACTGTTTATTATGGCGGATGGGTGGAATCTGGTAATAGGTAGTCTCGTGAGAACATTCTTGTGATGACAAACAGATGATATTTCATATCGTAACTTAGATGATACAGAGGGAAAAATATGATAACAGAGGGACAGGTTTTAGATATTGCAAGAGAAGCAATTTATATGATTATCACGTGCTCAGCACCGATTCTTTTGATATCTTTGCTGGTTGGTTTAATTGTCAGCATTTTTCAAACGGTTACTTCTATCCAGGAGCAAACACTTACTTTCGTCCCTAAAATCGTTTCGGTATTTTTGGGAATGATGTTATTCGGATCCTGGATTTTAAATCAATTATCCGGATTTATTGACAGATTATGGTCCGATTTTAGTATCTTCCTCGGATAGGCAGCTATATGGTTGAGTACACATTTTCTTTAGATAAATTTGAAATATTCTTACTGGTGCTGGTCCGCATATCCTGTTTTATATATATTGCACCATTTTTCGGGATGACAAATGTACCAAGACGTGTGAAAATAGGATTGGCAGTTTGTATTACAGTTCTTGTATATCAGTTTGTGGATACTTCCCATATTGCATATGCAGGGATGATCAGTTATACAGTAATTGTACTAAAAGAAGGAATTACAGGGTTGCTGATGGGTCTAGCTGCAAACATTTGTAATTCCATTATTTTATTTGCGGGAAATATTATTGATATGGATATTGGATTGTCCATGGCAACAGAGTTTGATCCGGTTAATAATACACAGGTTACGGTTACAGGTAACTTGTATTTCTATTTTATCATGATGCTTTTGGTAGTAACCAATATGCACCATGTGATACTAAATGCTTTAGTAGATGCATTTTCTCTGATACCTGTAAATGGTCAGGTGTTTGATTGGGAACATTTGGCGGGTGCATTTACTACTTATATGGGAGATATGTTTGTGATTGCATTTCGCATTATGCTTCCTGTTTTTGCCTGTATTATGATTCTAAATAGTATTCTGGGAATTATGGCAAAAGTTGCACCACAGATGAATATGTTTGCGGTAGGTATTCAATTAAAGATTATTGTTGGTTTTTTAGTATTGTTTATTACAATTACTTTACTGCCGAGCATCGCTGATATGATATTTACAGAGATGCGGAAGATGATGGTACTTTTTATAGAAGGAATGTATTAGTTAAGTGAAAGCAAAGAATACAGAGTATTTTTTTGAAATTGACCTCCAATGGTTTGCAAAGGATGGACCGGGAGGTGAAAAAACAGAACCGGCAAC
>CAMGET010000239.1 GCA_946055175.1 uncultured Roseburia sp. | reverse complement strand
AATCATTGCAGTAATTGCAATTATCATTGCGATTGGTTTTGCAATTTACAGTTGGCAAGTTTTGCCGGGGTCTGTAGCGACGCAGTTTGCAGCACTTGATACAGGTGCACCTGCGGTTCCAAAGCTCGTGGCAGTATTACTTCCATTTGGAATCAGCGTAGTTTCAGCGGTATCCTGCATTAACTACAGAAAGCAGGCACTGATTTGTCTGGTGGGATATGCCATGAATATTCTTTTCTGGATTGCAAATTAAGAGGATATTTATCTGCATAAAAAAAATGCTTTTGTACATACTAACAAGCAGTAAGAATTGGAGGCATATTAGTATGACAAAACCTTTCGGAATGCGGGATAAAATAGGATATCTTTTTGGAGATTTTGGTAATGATTTTACATTTGTCCTGTCATCGAGCTTTTTGATGAAGTTTTATACAGATGTAATGGGTGTAGATGGTTTTGTGGTTGGTATTGTAATGATGGTGGCGCGATTTGTGGATGCCTTTACCGATGTGACCATGGGGAGAATTTGTGACCGCAGCAGGATACTGCCTGCGGGAAAGTTCAAACCATGGCTTCTTCGAATGTCGGGACCGGTAGCAATCGCGTCTTTTTTAATATACCAAAGCGGCCTGAAAGATATGCCGATGACATTTAAGATTGTATGGCTTTTTGTAACCTATATTTTATGGGGGTCCATTTTTTATACATCCATCAATATTCCATATGGCTCCATGGCATCAGCCATCTCTGCTGAGCCGGGAGACAGACAATCACTGTCGACCTACCGGACAATGGGAGGAACCTTAGCCGGTTTGTTGATTGGTGCAGGCGTTCCGATGCTTGCTTATGATGAAGTGAACGGAAATATGGTATTAAACGGATTGCGATTTACGATGATAGCAGGTGTATTTTCTGTTTTGGCAGTTATATGCTATCTGATTTGCTATGCACTGGTAACGGAGAGGGTAAGAACGGAATCCTACGAAACAAAAGGTGCAAAGAATGGTGTCTTTCAAATGCTTGCGAATGCAGTAAAAAATAAGGCGCTGATTTCGATTATTGTGGCTTCTATTGTCATGCTTTTAGCACAGCTTACGATGCAATCGATGGCAAATTATGTTTATCCGAACTTTTACCGGAGTACGGCTGCACAATCTGCATCGAGTATTGTGATGTTGGTTTCCATGTTGATTGCAGCGGTTCTTGCAAGACCGGTAGCGGAGCGTATCGGAAAAGCAGAGTTAAGCAGTATTGCTAATTTGCTTGCAGCAGTCATATGTGTACTTCTATTTTTAATGCGGCCTCAAAACGTATGGGTTTATGTACTTTTTATGGCACTTTGCTGGCTGGGGCTTGGAATGTTTTCGATGGTCTCATGGGCTCTGATTACGGATGTGATTGATTATTCTGAAATTAGAAATGGGGTAAGAGAAGACGGAAGTGTCTATGCACTGTATTCCTTTGCCAGAAAAATGGGGCAGGCAGCCGCCGCAGGCGTTTCCGGATTTTTGTTGACATTGATTGGCTATACTCAGGAGACGGCTTTTGATACACAGGTTATTAACGGAATATATAATATCTCCACGTTGGTGCCTGCGATTGGATTTGGATTACTGGCAGCAATTCTATGGTTTTGGTATCCGCTTCACAAGAAACAGGTAGATGAAAATGTGACATTGTTGAGAGAAAAGAGAGAAAATAAGTAGAAGATACGAAAAAAGATTGTGAAACCGCTTACAATGTTAAAAAATAGTCAATCCAAAAAATTGTGCAAATAACGTAAAAAATCAGATAAAAAACCGGTCAAATTTAGGTCTGTTTTCCTACTTGTATACAAGAAAGGGTGACAGACCTTTTTTGAGGGAATATAGATTAAAATATGCAACATGCATAAAAAGTAATGGCAACCATTAGCAAATGTAATGAAAAATGCAATATAGATTGACTCTTGTATACAAGAATGTTATAGTAATATTAACAAATGAAACGAGGGTGTGGCGTTTCGTTGTGCAGACAGATAAAATCTTTTTAGAAGAAGGAGAGACTTAATATGAAAACGTTATCTTCAAAGTATTATGGGGAAAATGGTATTCATCGCGTTCCATTATGGCGCATTGCCGGATTCGCTTTGAACAACAGCTCTACAAACCTTTACATGTTCGCAATGAGCTTTGTGGCTTATTACTTAGGAGGTTTTGTTGGAGTAGGTACAGTAGTCGCAGGTTCTTTTTCAATGTTTATGAGAATCTGGGATGGTGTTACAGATCCGTTTGTAGGATTTATGGTTGATAAGACCAATGGTAAGTTCGGTAAGAACAGACCGTTTATGATTATTGGTAATGTCATTCTTTTGGTGACATCCTTTGTCTTGTTCCATGTAACACATTTATTACCGACAGCAGTAAGATTCCCATTCTTTATTGTAGTATCAGCAATCTACTATTTGGGATATACTGCACAGTGTGTAGTAACAAAATCAGCACAGTCTTGTTTGACAAACGATCCAAAACAGAGACCATTATTTGCTATTTTCGATGGTATCTACAATACTATTATTTTTGCAGGTCTTCAGATTATCGTTACGAAACTGGCTATTAAGTATGGCGGATTTACAGCAGATCCTAAGTTATTCCATGACTTATGGATGATTGCAGCAATTGCTTCTGCTATCTGCTGTGCAATCGCAGTATTTTCTATTGCACCAAAGGATCGCAACGAATTCTTCGGTACAGGTCAGGCTGTAAAGGTTACTTTCAAGGATTACTGGGAAGTACTTAAAAACAATAGAGCTATCCAGATGCTGGTTGTATCTGCTTCTACCGATAAGTTAACCTTATCTATGAAGAACAATGCAGTTATGATGATTGTATTGATTGGTACAGTTGCAGGAAACTATGCAGTGAACGGTACCTTAACAGGTATGATTTCTATTCCTACCACAATTCTTATGATGCTTGGTATCGGTGGTCTTGCTACTCGTCTTGGACAGAGAAAAGCAATGTTAATCGGTTCCTGGGGTGGTATCATTACAAATGTACTGTTGATTTTACTCTGGTTATTCGGAAATCCTTCAAGTTTACATAATGGTATCCAGGGCGATGGTGCAGCACTTAACTTTGGTTTCTTTACCATTGCTTATCTCGCACTTAACATTATCTTTGGTGGATTTACAGGTATCACAGGAAATATCGTTATTCCTATGACTGCTGACTGTGCAGACTACGAAGTATATCGTTCCGGTAAATACGTTCCGGGTCTGATGGGAACCTTGTTCAGCTTTGTAGATAAGTTAATTTCATCCTTTGCACCAATGCTTGTATCTATCGCTTATGCAGCAATCGGATTTAAGGAGACATTACCGGACGTTGGCGTTGCATACAGTGATACATTATTCTATACAACACTTGCATTGGCATATGGTACTGTAATCTTTGGTTTAGGATGTAACCTTGTTGCGATGAAGTTCTATCCATTAACAAAAGAGAAGATGGAAGAAATTCAGGCAGAAATCGCTTCAATCAAAGCAAAAGCAGCAAACAACTAATCATTGACAATTACATAGGAATGAATTAGCATTAG
>CAMGET010000238.1 GCA_946055175.1 uncultured Roseburia sp. | reverse complement strand
TAAAAACGGAATTGCCGAAAAAAAATGTGTGGATGTATACCGGATATCTGATGTCTGATTTTATGCCGGGAAATCGCGCATATTGTGATGCAACAGAGGAATTCTTACGCTGCTGTGATGTGGTTGTAGACGGTCCGTTTATTATGGAGCAGAAAGACTTGTCCATTAAATTCCGCGGTTCAAGGAATCAGCGAATTATTGATATGGGAAAAACCATAGAAACAGGCAGTATTGTGCTGTTCATGGAATAGAGAAAGGAAAAATTTACAATGAAGTTTTCTTGGAAGGATTTGGTGGCTGCACTTTGCAGTTTTCTTGGAAGTCTTTCCTGGTTGTATATAGGAGGATTTCGTTTTCTTACCGGCCCGGTAAAAAAACTGGTGGTAGCAAAACTGGAAGGTAGCCTGACAATGGCATTGCTTATTGAAGATTGTTTAGAGGGATTTCTTTGTCTGACGCTTGCAGGAGCCATCTGGTGTGTCTGGTATATGCTGGAAAGTTATTTTAGCAGAAAATAAAGGAAGATTATGGTAAAAACTTACGTTGAAGATTTAGAGAAGAAAGAAAATCCAAGAGAGGCATTAAGCAGGCTCCGCAGCCTGATAAAGGAAGAGGAGCAAAGAACGGAATTGATGCAGCTGATTGGAAACGGTGATGTGTTGTTTTTGTACCTGGCACATGAGGATGCAAAGACCAGAAAAAATGCGGCACTTCTTATTGGTGACCTTAAGCTGCAGGAAGCACTTCCCATGCTTAAAGATGCCTATGAACGGGAAACAACGCTTTTTGTAAAAAGTTCCTACCTAACGGCAATGTCAAAGCTTGATGTGACGGAACTGTTAGACTTTTTCAAGGAGCAAAGAGAATGCCTGCTTGCGTCAGAACCGGCGGAAGAAGATAAAAAGCATGTCAGCGAGGAATTACATGAGCTTTATGCGCTTATCACCGGAATAGAAGGAAGAAAGAAACACACTTTTTGCGGATTGAAAAAGCCACATGAGATTTTGCTTTCCACAAACAGAGAGCAAAGAGAAGTGACTCTGGGCGAGGTTTCGGAGGTTTCAAAGGCAGTCCAAAGACGGGCGGAGCTGCATCCTTTGGGAGTGATGGTATACACAAAAGATGTAATCCCTTTTACTACCTTACGAACCTATCGGGAGTTGTTGTTCCCTCTTATGGAAAAAGTTTCTGATAAGCCGAGAGAGGCAGCAGAGCAGTTGTGGAATAGCGGGCTTTTTACATTTTTACAGGAGTGTCATAGGCAGGAGACACCATTTACCTTCCGCGTGGAAGTAAAGGATGCTACACCGCAGACGGAATATGCAAAAAAACTTTCGATGGCATTAGAACAGTTATCGAATGTAAATCTAATCAATGATACAAAAGATTTTGAAGTGGAGATTCGCCTGCTTGCTACAAAAGAAAACGGATATACAGCTTTTTTGCGCTTGAAGACAATTCCCATGCATCGATTTTCTTATCGTAAAAATGCCATTGCCACGTCAATTCATCCGGCTGCTGCAGCCATGATGATGCGTCTGGCTAAGCCTTATCTAAAAGAAAATGCACAGATTTTAGATCCGTGCTGCGGTGTGGGAACAATGCTGATTGAACGCGATATTTGCGTGCCGGCAAGAGAGATATACGGAATTGACCTGTTCGGGGATGCGATTGTTGGCGCAAGGGAAAATGCCAGCCTTGCAGGAGAAGAAATTCATTTTATACATCGTGATTTTTTCGATTTTAAACATGAGTATCTTTTTGATGAGATTATTACAAATATGCCTGTACGTGGAAAAAAGAGCAAAGAGGAAGTAGACGCTTTTTATCATTCCTTCTTTCAAAAAGCGGCTTCTTTGCTGGTGCGTCAGGGAAAATTGATTTTATATACGAATGAAACCGGTTTTGTTAAGAAGCAGTTGCGACTGCACGAGGAATATCGTCTGCTTCAGGAATTCTGTATACGAAAGAAAGAACAGTTCTATTTATATATCATAGAGAGAAGATAAAGTATGAGGTAGGGAATACATGGCTTTTTCAATCAAGACAAGAGAAGAGAAAAAAGCAAAAGATAATTTGGGGTTGGTAGATGCTGGGCTTTTACAGGAGCTTCAGGATCATTTTTGTGATGCAAGTAATCTGTACCTGGCTTGCATTAGCAAAAAACAGGGTGTTATCACAAAAGCTTATGGTTCCCGGGAAGAACTTTTGTATATTCATAGTAAAGTCAGCATGGATATGCATATGCAGCTATTAAACCGTCTGATTAATAGCAATATTGAGAATGTAATTGAGATGAACTGCGGACAGAATATTACCAGAATGTGCGGTGTGGCAGTCCGCGTCAATGGGGAAATCATCGCAATCTGGGTTGCGGTTGGAGTTATGGAGAATTCGGATGAAGAAATTCCGGAGTACATGCAGTGCACAACACCGGATCGTTTCTATAAGTCTATCGAGTTTTTGGAAACTCTTTCCAAGCAGATATTTTCTGTAAAACAGGAAGAACAGATGGCACAGGAAGCCTTTTTAATCAGCCGTGCCCAAGAAGCAAAAATGGAAGAACAGCTTCGCCGTAACGAAGTAATGACTTCCGTTGTAAAGATGCTGGAATCGGAAAATGAATTTACAAAGATTGCAGACGATATTTTACGTTGTGTCAGTGAGTATCTTCGTATTTCAGATGCATGCCTTTTACGTGAAGTTTCTTTGGGTAATGCAGTAGACATGATTTGTGAATATTCTTCCAATCAGGAAGAGCGTTTGATAGAAGCCTTTCAGAATGTGGAGAAACAACAGCTTCCGTTTTTTAACGGAAAACCATATATGATTTCATCGAACTCTATGATGCCGGAGGAATTTCGTGCGTTTTTCAATTATTTCAAACTGATGGCAGGGGTATTCCTGCCAATAGAAATCAATGGTAAGTGCAGTATGTACCTGTGTTTCTTAGAACGTAACAGGGAGCTTATCTGGAATGTGAGCGACATCAAGCTTTTAAATGACGTAAAGCGTATTGTGCAAACAATCCTTGTGAAGCGTATCGCTAAAAATTCTCTTGCCAGTTCTTATGCTTCTTTGGAAGCAATTTTGGAAAATGTGGGTTGTGGAATCTATGTAAAAGATCCTGCAAACGCCCATGTACTTTATACGAATCTGAAATTTGAAACTTTATTTAAGGAGATTTTAGATAAATACGGGATTGAGAAATACTTAGAGAATACACTTCAGGCTGAGAATGGCTATCAGGAATATTATTTTGAAGATGAGCGGAAATGGTTTGAGTTTGAATGCAATCGAATTAAGTGGGTAGATGGCCGAGATGTAGTACTGAGTGCTATTTTTGATGTTACAGATAAAAAGAATTATCAGAAAAAAATTGAAAAACAGGCAAATCACGATTTCCTGACCGGACTTTATAACCGTATCCGATGTGAACAGGACTTAGCCCGGTGCTTAAACAACGCGATTGAAAACGGTACAGAAGGTGCCTTTTTATATCTGGATTTGGATGACTTTAAGCATATTAATGACGGTCTGGGACATCATTATGGAGATATCTTACTGCAAAGCGTGGCAAAACAGCTT
>CAMGET010000237.1 GCA_946055175.1 uncultured Roseburia sp. | reverse complement strand
AAAGATTCCGATACAGGTTGCTTGGCAGTGCTACCAGATTCCAGCTTTCAAAACCCCAAAATCCCCTGTTTATATTTCTTGTAAGTGCAAATAAGGCAATCCCCGCTGCCAGTCCTGCTTCCGCAGGAAGTTTACGTAAAAGCTTCTCCAACGGAATCATCAAAAGCATACAGGAACCTATGCAGGTTAGTACACCAAAAACCACACGTTTTTGCGGCATGACCGCAATGGTGACTGCTGTCACCAAAAGACCGCCGCCAAACACAAGCAGTCCTCGTTTTATATGCTGTCTTCCCATCGACCAGCAAAAGCCGGACAGTAGAATAAAGGTCCAGCAAATACTTTGCTGCCAGACGTAGGCTCCCGTGCCATGATACCACGGCCACTTTACACCATAGATATAAACTAAATTCCATGAACAGTGGTACACGATCATACTAATCAATACGATTCCCCGAATGCCATCCAGAAGATGGTAGCGGACTCTTGTTTCAGTATCCATATGCTATTCCTTTTCTATTTACCCGCTTTTTTACCATTAGATTCATCATACCATTCTTTGCCTCTAAATACCAGTTATTTTAAGTCGAAACCCATTGGTGCATCTCCAATGAAAACGTGCGCCGCCAGACGCACGGATAAAAAAAGCGGGCTACATAAATGCAGCCCACAATTTGATTCACTTTTGTACGATTACTTCACTGGTCATTCCTGTCAGACAGATTTTTGTTCCGGCCAATTCCACAGTATGTGCCTCATCTGAATTATTTAATACTACCACAATCTTATCCTTCTCAAATTCCCGGGAAAAAGCATAGATTCCCTTCTCATCATCCGTTAGAACCGTGTGATAATCACCTTTTTTTAATGCCGGATGGTATTTCCGCAACATCGCCCATTCTTTGAACTTCTCATAGCAGTTATCTTCCGACGTCCAGGGCATTGCCTGACGATACTCCGGTTCCGTTACCCCCATGAGATACTGCTCATCCCCATAGAACACCGACGGGATTCCGACGCTCATAAACAGATAGAAAAACGCAAGTTCCATACGCCTTCTGTCTCCTCCGCAATAACTTAAGAACCGCGGAACATCATGTGAATCCAAAAAGTTCATCTGTGCAAGTGCCACCTGCCATGGGTATCGCAGTATCATCTTATGAATCTGTGCATCAAATTCGCTAACCTTCATTTTGCGTTCCGCAAAAAAGTCTCTGCACAGATACGAGAAACGATAATTCATAGTGGAGTCAAACTGATCTCCGGTCAACCAGGTACCGGCATCTTCCCATATTTCTCCGATGAAAAAAGCATCCGGCTTTATCTTGCGAACAGCACTGCGAAAATGTCTCCAGAAATCGTGATTTATTTCATTTGCCACATCCAGTCTCCAACCATCAATCCCTACTTCATTCATCCAATACGTTCCTACATGAATTAAGTATTCTTCTACTTCCGGATTGCCGGTGTTAAGCTTTGGCATCTCCTTTACATAAGCAAAGGCCTCGTAGTTTGGTGGGTCCGCATACACAATAGGTTCCGGCATGTGGTAGAACCAATCATAATACCTGGAATCTTTCCCATTTTGCAACACATCTTTAAACGCGAAAAAATTCGGACCGCAATGGTTAAATACACCATCAAGCAAAACACGGATTCCGTTTTCATGACATTTTTGGACCAGTTTCTTCAGGTCTTCCTTTGTTCCGAAGCACGGATCTACAGAAAAGTAATCCATTGTATCGTATTTATGATAAGAATTTGCGGTAAAGATAGGATTCAGATAAATGCAGTTTATCCCCATATCATAAAGATAATCAACATTTTCTGTCACTCCGCTTAAGGTACCTCCCAACTTTGTAACGGATTCCATTTCTTTTACATACTTTCCTTTCCCCGTCAGCATTCGATGTCCGGATGCAAAACTGTCCGGAAAGATGTGATACATTATGGTTCCAGGTGCCCACTGTGGTATCGATAATATATCTTCCCTCCTTATGTAAGGGAACTGAAAATACTCCGTTCTTCCGCAGCTCATTCTGTCGCAGAAATTTCTCTCATAATAATAGGTCTGTTCTTTTCCGTCGTCTAATAAAAAATAGTAGCATACCCTTGTATAGCGGTCCTGAATTTTCGCCTCGAAATAATCAAACAGGTCATCCGAAGCCTTCTTCTCCATTTCGATAGAATTCGTGCGAATCGGTTCCACCGGGTCAGCCCGATCTCCGTAAAAAAGTGTTACTTTTTTTATATCATTCTTAGCAGTGCGAATTCGGATAACCAAAGTATGCCAATCGATTGCATATGCATATTGCGAAAGCGGAATATGCAAAATCGCTGTTTTTAACATAGTAAAACTGTCCTTTCGAAATCAACTAACCCTTTACCGCGCCTCCGGTAATCCCCTCAACATAGAATTTCTGCATAATAAGGAATAATACAGAAATTGGTATGGCAACAATGATGCCTCCCGCACAAAACACAGAGAAATAATCGCCTACCAAGGTACGCTGAACCAGAGTGAACAAGCCCATGGCAACCGTCCAGTCTACGGGGTTTTTGGAACGGATCATAAGTTTTGCCATGACAAAGTCCATCCATGGTGCAAGGAAAGAGTTAATTACGGTATATACAATAATCGGTTTTGAAAGCGGGATTACAATCTTGGTAAAAATCGTCAGTTCAGATGCTCCTTCAAGTTTGGCAGATTCCCTCAATGACGCAGGGATGGTGTCAAAGAAGCCCTTGCAAATCAGATATCCCAGTCCGGATCCTGCAGAATAGATAACCACAAGTCCAAACAGACTATTGGAAAGTCCAAGCAGCTTCATCACAAAATAGATTGCAATCATGGACAACACCCCCGGAAACATTCCCAGGATAATTGCGAAACTCATAAGCGGTTTACGTGCTTTAAATCGCATACAACTCATTGCATAAGCCACCATCAATACAAATAAGGTGGAAACCACACAGCTGCAGGTTCCAATAATCATAGAATTTTTAAACCATGCCGGAAAATTTGCAACGGTATCCGGTCGGAAAAACAGCTGAACATAGTTATCCGCTGACCATTCTGTAGGAAAAAAGTGCATGGTATTGATTCCTTTATATGCACTGAGGGAAGTCACAAACAGCCAAATGATTGGAATCAGCCAAATAAAGGCCAAGAACGCCAAAACCAAGTGGTGCAGTATCGTTTTCATCGTCTTTTTCATTACTGGAACTCCTCCTCTTTCTTGCCCGCAATCATACGTGTAAAACTAAGAAGCGTAAAGATTGCACATAGGATAAATACACAGATACCGATAACAGATGCCATCTTATAGTTTGAATATTCATTGGTCAGTGTAAAAAGCCAGGTTACCAGCAAATCCACTTCCTTTGCATTGGAATTTGCAAATCCCATATTGGTAGTAACATAATCGCTTGTAAGCAGATAAATGACATTAAAGTTGTTGATATTACTGATAAACGCAGTAATAAGGCTCGGTCCGGTAATAAATAATATGTATGGCATAGTAATTTTCCAGAAAATATGAAAATCATTTGACCCATCAATTTTTGAACTTTCATGTTGGTTTTCCGAATTAT
>CAMGET010000236.1 GCA_946055175.1 uncultured Roseburia sp. | reverse complement strand
ACCCATCTCTTCCAGTATGTGTAGGTGTGACTTGTTTAGAGACCATGTTCGTGTCGTGATTCTTTTTCCCGGACTATTCTCTATTAATTTCTTGTACAAGCTTTGTGCGATTCCCTGTTTTCTAAATGCAGGATCCACACCTATTGTAGAAACATATTCGGAAATCATCGTTTCATTTCCAATTTCCAGTTTAAATTCAGAAATGTAAGTCAAAAATCCCCCGACCTTATCCTTTTCCAATGCAAGAATGATTTTCTGCTCCTTCATCTGCCGGAAGTACTCAACCGGTTCTTCGCTTTGTGTATTCGGAGTGTTCAATTCTTTTTGATGCGTTGATTTTCTTGTAGATAACGGTGGTATAAACTCTTTGTCAATTTTCTTCAGCAATTCCCATACTTGATTCATGTACTCATCCGTTAGTTTATTATAAACTATAAATTCCAACATTCATCACCCTGTATCATTCATTTTTTTAGTAGTCCACACTCATAAGACATAATCCCTGTGCCGGTGCGGTAAACCCGGCCAGTGTCCTGTTTTTTGCTTCTAATAATTCCGTCATGCTCTCAGGCGTCCGTTTTCCCCAGCCTACCTCAAGCAGCGTTCCGGCAAGAATTCGTACCATGTGGTGTAAAAATCCGTCTCCATGAACGGTAATCGTCAAATAATCACCACACCTTGCCAGTTCCATCCGGTCCACTGTGCGTACCGTAGATTTTTTCTTCTTTTTATTCGCACAAAAACTGGCAAAATCATGCGTTCCCATAAGCAATTCTGCTGCCTGCCTCATCTTATCCACATCCGGAAGCTTTTCCAGGGTATACACATACTTCCTGTCAAAAAACGGCTTGGAATCACCCACATAGCAGGTATAGCAATAGGTTTTTCCTGTCGCATGGTAACGACTGTGAAAACGCTCCGATGCAATGCGCACCTCTAAAACAGCAATATCCTCCGGCAAATACCGGTTCAGATAAGCACAAATCTCTTCCGGTTCCAAATCGGTTGTAAGCTTTACATTGGCTGTCATTGCCTTGGCATGCACACCTGCATCCGTTCTGCTACAGCCAATCACTTCCACCGGCTCATTAACCATCAAAGCCAATACGTTTTCCAGTTTTCCCTGAATCGTCATATCTGTATTATTCCGGCGCTCCCATCCAAAATAGCGGGTCCCGTCAAAGGATAACGTCATCTTATAATTTTTACTCATGCTTCACCCATTTCTATGCAGTCACTTTAAGCAGCATTTCCTTTGCCCTGCGAATGGCATCTACATCTGTAACCATGCGCACATACTCTGAAAGCTGCGGCAACCCCATATTTACCTTCGGATTGCGGTAAATCATATCACTTTCCACATCACGCTTCCCGGACATATGGAAAACAGTAATACCGGTCTCTTGATGCAAAGTTTGAATCACAGAAGCGTTTACACCGGCACCGGCCATAATGGCCACTTCACCGGCATGCTCTCTAAGGTCTCGCAGTACCTTGATACCTTCAATCGCCGAAGCACAACCTCCGGAGGTTAAAATTGTCGCAATCCCATGTTCCTTTGCTTCTTTCAAAGCTTTTGGCAAGTCTCTGCACATATCGAATGCCCGGTGTAGATTAACTGGTATGTTTTTAGCGGCATCCATGATACGCTCCATTTTTTCCCAGTCCATGTCTCCCTCTTTTGTCAGACAGCCAATTACAATGGCATCTGCGCCGGCTTTTTTGAAAGCTCTTGCCTGCCTTACCATCAGCTCTGTCTCATCCTCATTATAAAGGAAATCTCCAAACCGCGGACGAAGCAGTACATGAATCGGAATCTCCACTTTTTCACGAATCAATTCATACAATTCCATAGCCGGAGTCACACCGCCGACCGCCAAGTCCCCGCACAGTTCCAAACGGTCTGCGCCGCCAAGCCTCGCATTCACAGCTGACTCTACCGAATCTACACAAACTTCCAAAATCGGTTTTGCCATTTCAATCCGCCTCCTTTTTTAACCGGTAATCATCATAAGCAGTCGTGGAATCTGCCCCAGAAAATTGGCAATTCCCATGACAACTAAGATTGCTGCATAGGGAATTCCAAGTTTTTCTTTTCGAAGATTCTCCAACAAGCTAAGGATAATAAACATCAGCATGACTCCCGCCAGGAAGAACACCCGTGCCCCCGAGGAGTAAATCGTCGGTGATAAAATCATAACCGCTTCACTTGCAATAGCCCCCAGATAGGTAAACAAAACAATTCCATTTCTATCTGTTATATTCCGCAACAGGAAAAACGTAATCAACAACGCTACAAGCCAGAAAATAATCGCCATCCACTGTCTTGTTCCAAGCATATCGGCGGCCGGAATCTGAGTAATGCAGCCTGTCATTTCAGACAAGTTCAAGCCCAAATCTGAAAACCATTTCAGTCCCAGTTTCGATGCCAGTACAGCCAGAATACCAATCACTGAAAATCCCATGTAGAAGAAGGTCTGTACCCGCTTTGCTCCTTCTACTTTTTGTATCCTGCCAAGTAAAATAAGAAATGCCCCAATCCAGATTGCTGCCAGGAAAACCGCATTTTCGTTTGCAAAGGAAGATGCCAGCCACTGCACCAACATAAATGCTTTCTCTCCAAGTGTCAGAGTTTTAAACTGTGGCAAATATATTTCTATAGATTCTGCCACCCTAAGCGCATTTCCCGGTGCCATACTCGATACGGCGAATGCCACCACAGTCACACCTGTCTGTATCATCAACATTTTCGGAACAGATTTTTTCCGCCGAATTAGAGCTACCATACAAAGGACTTCAAACGCTAATAAAACTGCTCCCATCTGTTCCGATGACATTGCCGCTATCAGTGCACAAAGAATCGCCGGGACTGTTAGCCAACCCGGATTTTTTTCATGATAAAAATCTGCCACGATGCAAAGTGCGATGAGTCCGCACACATCCGGCCACAGGTAATTCATGGAACCGGTAATCCAGATGCTCGCATAACCAAACGCCTGAATATCCAACAGCACGAACAGTGTCATAGACACTATTCCACTAAGCAGAATACCCTCTCCTGCTGATACTTTTTTTCGCAGCACCGTCAAAAGTAATGGTAATGTTGTAATCATTCCCGCATTTACAATCCGCCATACCCATAAATCCATATTAAAAAACCAATAAAGCAAAGCTTCCGAAACCACGCGTCCGGACCATGTTTCATATCGCCATTTTACGTATTCCCCTAATCCCATTGAGGTGCAATACTGACGGAAGAAGCTGTCATCTCCATCCGAATAAGAAATGAAAGACAACAGAAACAGGCTGCCCGCAAAAACCAGAAGCAGCAGAATTCCCATATAGCGTTTTTCCTGTTTTTTTTCTAAATTCATAAGCTAAATGATTCCTAATCCATTTAATAATTCTAATACTACATACAATATCGGCTGATGAAGCAGATAGACAAGCAGCGAATGTTTACCCAGCCAGTCAAAAAACGGAATTCTTTTTCCAAATATCGCACCATCAAGCCATGATGTTTTCCTAAAAATCCGATACAAAAAGTATCCAATCATAAATAGGAAGAACCACGGAATCAAAGAAAAATAGTCCGTTGAAAAAAATGCTCCCTGAGGCATTCC
>CAMGET010000235.1 GCA_946055175.1 uncultured Roseburia sp. | reverse complement strand
CCGGCAGAAGGTCTTTTGGCTTTTAATGCTGACCATGGTCTGCGCCGGAGCCTCTGAACAGGCAATGAGCCAGTGGGCATCTGCTTTTGCGGAATCCGCCTTACATGTTTCCAAAACAGTCGGAGATTTAGCGGGTCCATGTGCTTTTGCCATTTTCATGGGAACCGCCCGCGCACTTTATGGAAAATACAGCGAGTGCATTCCGTTGAAAAAAATGATGCTTGCCAGTGCTGTCCTTTGTATCTGCTGTTACCTTACTGCAGCCTTATTCGGCAATCCGGTAATCGGACTTATCGGCTGTGCATTATGCGGTTTTTCCGTCGGAATCTTTTGGCCGGGAACCTTTAGTACTGCTGCTGTGATTCTGCCTAACGCCGGAACCGCTATGTATGCACTCATGGCATTAGCCGGTGATGTAGGCTGTTCCGCCGGTCCTTCCGTGGTCGGCTTTATCGCCAATGCCAACGGCAACAATTTGAAATTAGGACTTCTTTTTGCGATAGTGTTCCCGATTGTGATTTTAGTTGGGATAAATCATCTGTACAGGAATGATTAGAAAAAAAAAATTAACTATCAGAAGTAGCGCGGCTGAATTTCTCATCTTTGAAAAAAACCTCCTTTCACCTTGTTTAACGTTTTTATGATACCATATGTGCGGTTTATTTTTTAGGCATAAAGAATGGATAAAGAAGGAGCCATTGCTCGGCAGTTATTCAACTGCTTTTGCAACAGCTCCCTCATCACTTGAATTTCTTTATATCATTACCAAAAATGCCATACTAACGCGAATCAATTTTTCTTTTTATTCTTTACTACAAAAACAACCGCTACTACTGCAATTACTGCTAATAATGCAATAATAATGATTATTGGCAATTGATTTGTCTTTTCTACGACTTCTACTTCAGTAGGAACTTCTTCTGTTTCAGGAGTAGTTTCCACTTCTGTAGACTCTACGACTGCACCGCCTTCTGTTAGTTCGATACGGCCGCTTCCGCTTACTGTGCCATAGTCAACTGTGAAGTTTGCGTATTTTGCAGCAAGCGGGGAGTTTGTAGCATCAATCACACCACCATCAAAGGCAAGTACATAATTACTCAATACCATGTAATCTTCCATTACATAGTCTAATACATTTACAGCACCATCAAACATTGCAAACCCATCACCCAAGTCACGAAGTGTGTAGTTATAGCCTGCTAAGTTGTAGCTTGCTGTGAGATCTAACGCATCCCATGCATTTGTCTCTTTGTTGTAAATCTTTACATCATATACACGGTAAGTTTCCGGTCCTGCTGTCCAAACACCCTTTTCATCTTTTGAAGTTGTGTCTGCTACAGTTGTGTCAATCTTGTATGTCACACCGGATACCTGTAAGAAACCACCACATTCTTCGCCTGTGCCTGCAGAACGGGCTCCCCATTCTAAGGCATCTAAAATCTGCTGACCTGTTACAGTCTGTAGACAAGCTACGTTGCCGAATGTATGGATTTCTTTACAAACCTTATAAGAAATATCTCCGGTAACAGCTTTGTTACGTACACCACCGCCATTCATGATAGCGAGGTCTACATCCATTCCCATATCATCGAATAAGAAATATAAAGCATCTGCTGCGAAATCTCCGGTATTGGTTTCCTGGCTTCGCACAAGACGATTCTCACCTTCGTAATTATCAAATGTTAATGCTGTAGAACCGATTACTGTACCTAACTGTGTATCAATTTCTGTCATCCAAGCATCCACGATAGCTTTTACTTTTGCATCAGAAATAACTTCTGTGCCTGTATATAATTCTGAAACCAGATTATAGCCTAAAACTGTCTCTCCATCTTTATCAAGAATTTTTTCTGAACCGATGAAGTCCGTTGTGATAGCGCCTGTCTCAGCATCAATTACCATCATACCAATCTGATTGAAGTAGTCACCAGTCTGTGTTAAAAGAACTTTGTTACCATCTTTGCCGGTAACTTCTTCTCCCTTTATTGTACTATGTGAGTGTCCATCGATAAAGGCATCTAAACCGGATACATGAGCGATTGTCTCTTTGCTGGTCCACGGCTGTGAAGCAGGATCATCTCCTAAATGTCCTAATGCAATAACTTTTGTAGCACCATCCGCTTTTGCTGCGTCAACAGCAGCCTGAACATCTGCATATAATGCAGCTCCGTCTTCGCCACCGGCAATTCCGTAGATGTATTCACCATTTTCATTCTGGAAGTAAGCCGGAGTAGACTTTGTGAAAGATTCCGGTGTTGTAATACCAACAAATGCAATCTTCTCATCGCCACATTCAAAAGTTACGTAACTGTCTAATACGTTCTCTCCACGTACACCTGCAGCTTCATTGTAGAAATTGCAAGATGTGTATGGGAACTCTGCCCAATCAATTATCTGCATGCAGCCAAACATACCATAGTCAAATTCATGGTTACCGAGCGTTGCTGCGTCATAGCCTGCGGCATTCATCAATTTGATGATTGTCTCACCCTTGTCCATAGAACCGTATGCGGTACCCTGAATGTGGTCACCTGCATCAACTAAAAGAACATGCGCATACTGTGTTTCAAGTTCTGCCTTGATTGCTGCGATTACATCATAGCTGATAGGTCCATCAATGTAAGTATGAACGTCGTTCGTGTAAAGCACAACAATGTCATCTGACTGTTCAGCCTTCACCGGTAGTGTTCCGAATGAGGAGAACAACATTGCTACTGTAAGCAATGCGGTTAATAATTTTTTCATAGCCCTTTTCCCTCCTTATATTTGCGGGATAATTTTGGAACTTTCCCAAAATTTATTATAACCTTTCCCCTGCTTGCGCGCAAGCTACTCCATGCAAAGTTATTTGATGGAAAAACAGAATAAAAGGCTTTTTATTACTGAATATCCTTCTTACAATACCTGCAATATGCCGCCACAATACCAATCACTCCAAACGCGAGTCCCAGCACTACAAGCCCTGTATCAAGCTCCCCATTTAGCACAATATCCGCACCTTCCGTATAACCAAACGGTGTGATGTATTTCAAAAATTCTGCTGACTCTGTAATATTGGCAATCAGATTTAAAAAGTACATCATCGTCGCAATACCAAGTCCGATTCCAATACTGCCCCGACGCAAAAATGCGGAGATTCCAAAACAAATTCCTGCCAGTTCCACCTGTAAAAAGAAATATGCCAGATGCATCAGCCACAGTTCTTTCCATGGAACCGTCTCACCGATTGCAGCAATCGAAGCCGCTGATAATCCAAATACAATTGCATTTAACAGCACAATCTGAAGTAGAACGGAAATCAGTTTTCCCGTAATAATCCGTGCCCTGCTTACCGGGTGGGTCAGTAAAAATTCTGCTGTATGTTCCTTTTCTTCTTTCGACAAAACTGCAATGCCGCATAACGCTGCAAAAAAGGCACCGCCTAAGCCTAAAATATTGCCGCATTCTACCGCATAAAATCCCAACAAGGTACCGAAGTTAAGTCTATCCATACCAAAAGCTGCCGTAAAGCTACCCATAGAAGCAAACATATCTCCGACTTCTTCCATTTCGCCTTTCATTTCCGGATACATAAAGATACAAACCACAATAAAAAATGCAATCGATGCCGTCCAAATCAAAAACGCAGTTCTTCA
>CAMGET010000234.1 GCA_946055175.1 uncultured Roseburia sp. | reverse complement strand
CCCTACAGTATGTATGCTTCGTATTTTTCTTCTAATAAAATGTGGATGGCACAGGCACGTTTTACTGCCTCAGAAACCGTCTGTTTTTCTTCCGCTTCTAAGTCTTCATATTCTGCCAACAGTTCCTTTTGCACCTTCTTAAAGCAGTCTGCCAATGCACGGTATAACTCATAAATCTGAAAGTCCATATTCTCTAAGGTACCAATCAAAGCTTCCAGCAGGTCCAGTTTTTCTTTCCTTGTCTGTACCTTTTCAGTTGCATCTGTAAGCACCTTTGTAATTTCAATATATTGATCCTTTTTGCCATTTTCCTTCTGTTCCTTCATCAAAACAGGCATTTCTCTAAAATCCATGTTGCTCTCCCTTCTTTTCTTCCTTCTTGATTGGTATCCGCCATCTTCCGGTCAGATATACCACATAAAGTACCAGTGCCGCCATTCCGTTACTGATGACAACAGAATACCAGATACTGCGTACTCCCATATGTAAAAATGTTTCGCATACAAACAACGTTCCAAATCGGAACACCCACAGTCTCGATACGTCTACCACCATATTCACCATCGTGTGGCCGCTTCCCTGAAACAGTCCCATCGTGGTATTATAAACTCCATTTGTAAACACCCAGAATGCCATAATACTTAAGAATTCCGATGCCATGGCAATCACGGCTTCATCTGTGGAAAAAATACTCACAATTGCAGTAGAGATTGGCTCTCTCGACAGAATAAAGCCCCCTATCAGTAGAAAGATTACAATCATTCTTCGTGCCAGCTTATAGCCCGCTTTCGCACGGTTTAACTGTCTGGCGCCTACATTTTGTCCTACAATAATTGCAGTTGCAGACCCCACACCATTTGACGGAAGCGAAATCAGTCCATTCACCTTATTTCCGATTCCGTAAGCTGCCATTGCCTGAGCTCCATATTTAAATACATTCCTGCTCATCAACAGGAAGCCAAACTGTGAAGTACTGCCGCCAATGGCACTTGGCAGTCCCACACGTACAACATTGATTAGTTTTTCTTTTTCCAGTTTTGTCTTTCGCAATTGTAAATAAATCAGATTCTTTCGGTTATGTAATAAAAAGAATGCGAATACCGCCGGAACCGCCTTTGCCGTCACGGTAGCTAAGGCTGCCCCTGCCACGCCCCACTTACATACCACAATAAGCAACGGGTCTAACAGCATGTTTAAGCTAATACCCAGTACATTCATTAACATCGGCCGGAAGGTATCTCCCTGCGCCTGATGAATTGCCACATACATATTCACCATGTATAAAAAAGGCATGTCTATGATGACTAACTGCAGGTATGCCTTGCTATACCAAAAAGTTTCATCTCTGGCTCCAAGCCACGTCACGATGGATGGTGTTGCAAAAAACATTGCAGACGCACAAACCAGAGAGAACAGCATTGCACAGATAAAAATATGATTTGCCATAGACTTGGCATCCTCTTCCTGCTTCGCACCTATATACTGTGAAATCAGCACTGAACCCGCCACTGTGATTCCCGCGCCAAAATTTATCACCACATTCTGCACCGGTGAAACCAGATTTATCGCCGCCAGTTCCTCTGTTCCAAGCCTTCCCAACCAGTAGGTGTCAGTCAGATTGTACATCGTCTGCAAAAAGCTGTTAATCACAACCGGAATGGACAACATTAGTATCGCCTGTATTAAATTTCCATCTAAAATCTGCTCACTATTCACCTTTTGCTTCATAATCAAATTCCAAAAACTCCGCTTCTAAAGACTTTTTTCCTGCATACGCATAGATTCCAATCATTGCACCGGTAAAACGTTTCCCCATACGGATTCCCTCATCACAAAGATAATACACATTAGATAAATCTGCTATCTCTCTCTTTTCCTGTCGCATCTCGCAGATAAATCTACGTCTAAGATATTCTGTCTCTACATAAAAAGTCAACTCTGTTCCAACGCACACATCAGTGAATGCCAACTTTTCGTGCACTCTGTCCTCTGTTCCAATATGTTCTTTCACCTGAACAAAGTAACCCGTTTCATCTTTGCTGATATAACAATTCACCCAGGTATTTTCATCATAATAGCAGGTCAGACCTACTTCCTGCCCGTTTTCTAATGGCGGCACGCAAAGTACAGCCCTTGCCAGGAAGCAAAACGTAGTCTGTCTCTGTAATAAAATATTTCTGGCTTCTACTTTATCAAGCGGATAACGGCTCCCCTTAATGCGAAAGCCCTTTTCTAAAAATGTGATTCCGCCGTTTTCCGGTGCACGGGGTGTCATCCACTTCAAACGCTCCTGCCTTTTAGTCTGCTCACCTGACACTTTATCACAGATACAGTCCGTCTCTGCCTTTATCCCTGTTACATCCGGACATTTTTGTAGCACACTTGGACCTTTTCCCATATTAACAAGTGGCCAGCCGTCTGCAGTCCAGGTAATCGGGTCTAGCGCTGTTTCACGTCCAAGCATACTATACCCCTCTCCAATGCTTCTGCCACACAGATAAACCATGTACCATTTACCATCCGGTGTAGATACCGGTTTTCCATGTCCGCATCGTTGGATTGCCGCTTTTTCATCCATCTGCCTCATAATCGGATTATATGGACATGGCTCGTAATTTCCCATTAAAGTCCTGCTTCTGGCTACTGTAATCCTATGTCCCGGTCCGGTGCCTCCCTCTGCTAAAAAGAGATAATAATACCCATCCTTTTTTAAGATATGAGGTCCCTCCGGTGCCCGCTTCATATCTCCGTAATAAAGCAGCTTCGCTTCACTAATTTGTTTTGTGCAGTCCTCATTTAATTCAAAAATGCGCGCACCACGATTTAACAACATATAATGTCGTCCATTTTCATGGAAAATAGATGGATCGATTCCATCCTCATCAATGACTGCCGGCTGACTATAAGGTCCTTCCGGTTTATCAGAAGACATCACAAACTGTTTTCGATAAACTGTTCCGGTATCATTTAAACGGTAAGTCGCTGTGATATAAAATCTTTCATTGTAATAAGAAATATCCGGCGCCCAAAAACCTCTTCCACCTTCTAATTCTTCTAATGCAGCCCACTTCGGATTTGTTATGGCATGTCCAATAATTTCCCAATGAACCAAATCTCTTGAATGAGAGATTGGAATACACGGGAAAAATACGAAGGAGGAGTTCACCATATAATAGTCTTCTCCTACTCTCACAATAGAAGGATCCGGAAACATTCCTGTACGTATCGGATTGTGATACATTTCCTCGTAACGTGCCCCTACGATAGATTCGTAATATGCAAGCAATGCATCATTTCCTGCCTCATATGCAATCTGATAAGGAGTCATACGTTTTTCATCACCCGCACAGATATCCATTCCCACTTTTTCCACCAGATACCGGTTCAGCTCTACGTCACCATTCTCCGCAGCATAGTGTAAAATAGTACGATTCTTTGCATCTACCGTATTCATACTGGCTCTTGAATATTCTACAATATACTTTACAATTGCAAAATTTCCTGCTTTTGCCGCATAAAGGCACACTGGCGCACCGCCTGATAGCACTTCATCAATCCTGTTCGGTTCTTCTATAAGAAGTTCCTTTACTTTATCTAGATTTTTTTCCTCAATTGCTTGCTGTAACATGAATATACTCAAAATCTCCAT
>CAMGET010000233.1 GCA_946055175.1 uncultured Roseburia sp. | reverse complement strand
CCGGATATAAAGCTGTCGAAATTGAAGATTTAAGTGTGCTCATCGAACTTGCAGACCAAAGTATGTATACAGAGAAACGGCGGAAGAAAGAGTTGAAAAATAAGAATGATTCGCAAGATAACAGAGAATAGATTATATATCTAAATCAAATCATCCTGTTTGAAAATACAAACGGACAATTCATCAGAATTGCCCGTTTTTTTCTTACCAGTCAGAATCCCAGTCAGACCAATCACTGTCCCAGTTGGAATCGCTATCCCAGTCATAATCACTGTCATTGCTCCAGTCCCAATCCCCGCTATCATGGTCATCCTTGCTTTCGTTCCTTTTTTCCTCCCAATATTGGTCATATGCTGTTTCGTGGGTTTCGTACTTCTCGTACCAACTTGTGGTTTCAAATCCATCAACCTGCCAATCACTGGGAATATCATTTATATTGCCTATTACGTCATCGATTGTACTGCCATATACGCGATACTCGTCATCATAATAGTAAAGGTCTTCTCCGAGTGTGTCTTTGTCTTCATAGTCGCAGAAATAAGACCAGGTATCATCATCATAAACATACCAGCCTGAATGACTTATGTCATCGCTATAAGAAGCATGGTCATCCTTTAGATAATAATATAGCTTATTATTATAAAAATGATAAGCAGAGGATGGTTCAAAATGATGTCCTGCATCAATATAATTTTTAGAATCATAAACATTGATCTGTTCATATTCCATATTCAAGATATCTGCGACATCACCGGGAGAATTATATTTATTTTTCTTTGTTATTCCTTCCGGTGCTGTTTTGTCATCATCGTATCTTGCATATTTGTTCCAATCATATTCATTAAAATCATATTTCCACCACTGATAACCTCTTTCACCATCTTCATAGTCATAGCCTTCAAAGTAATATAGGTTATTGTGGTCATCCGTCAAATAATAACTGTAACTGCTAAAGTTCGGATCAAATGCAATGTCTCTTACCATAATAAATGGTATCAAAAGGACTGGTCCAAGGGCAATGATTATCGCAAGCGCCATAATAATTGTCAAACTCTTCACTTTTTTTGAGGTTTTTCTGTTATTACCTTGATGCACCAAGCTTCTGCTTTGAATGTTTTTACTCTTTTGATTAAGAATTTCCTCCTTTAATCTTAAGTATAATTCATTCACAGCATACGCTTCATCTCTACCGCAGTATCTGATTGCTCTTTCGCCGTTTGCCTTGTTTTTATATACAATATAATTTCCATCTTCTTCATAAATACCAAACGCCTTTGGCTCTTTGACATCCTTGCCGATGAAAAACCTTGTGATATGTTCCGGCGGCAAATTTCTTGCTGCATACCAGGATTGCAATTGCTCAATTGTTTGTGGTGTATCTGGTGCGGTTCTTCTATAATATCGATTTACGGCACCACATCTAGGACAACTTTCTTTTGTATCATCCATATAATGGCCACAATATTCGCATTTAATGCTTGCCATTATTCCTTTTCCCTCCAAGATTCTGTCTGCATCATGAATTCACAGTGTTCACTATCATCCATTTTATCATAAGAATCCTCAAAGTAAATCAAATTTTATAAACACATATTCCATATCCGTAGATAAGTAATCCAAAAACCGCTATCCAAGCCTGTTAAACTACTTCATCTCTTCCGGCTCAGAAATATTGTTTTCCGCCATAAAACGAACCATCTCCCCCCTTGCCATCTTGGCATAGGTTCCTTTCTGAACCACCTTTCCATTTGACAGCTCCCCAAAAATACAGGTAATAAACCGGTCCTTTGGAAGCAGATACTTTTCTATGCATTTAGAATATTCTTTCGATGCAAGATTGATAATGATATGTGAGTCATCTAACACTTCCCGATACAGTCTGTCTCCCCAAAAATCATATAGGTCACCGGCTCCATCGACCTTTGCTTTCGCCTGCATCTCCAACCGATAAGGTGTCACACCATCAAGCGGTTTTAACACGCCATAAAACCCGGATAAGATTCTTAAATGCTCCTGCACATAAGCTAACATTTGATTCTCAAAAACGGCCGGTGCCATATACTGATACTGGATTCCTTCATAAGAAAGAATCGCCGGTGTCAGTCTCCGGCGAAGTTCCATTTTGGCAAACCGTTCAAAATTTTGTTTTGCCAACTTTTCATTACAGCCCCAAAGTGCCTTCGCTTCCTCTAAGCTTAGGGACTTCATCCAGTCCATAATCCGGTCTGTCTCCTCTAAAAATACCGGCAGATTGCGGTAGTTAAGAATGTCCTCCCGCACGTTCATCTTTTTCGCCGGTGAAATGATGATTCTCATGACAATTCCCCTAACATCTGCTCCGGATTTTCTGCTGCCTTTACCTTATCAAAACTCTTTACAATGATGCCGTTTTCATCTATCAGATAGGTAGTACGCACGACACCCATAGATATCTTTCCATAATTCTTTTTTTCCTGCCATGCATCGTATGCCTTGATTGCGTTTAATTCCGGATCTGCCAACAAGGTAAATCCCAAATTATATTTTTCTTCAAATTTCTTATGGGATGCCACGGAATCCTTGCTTACTCCCAGTACGACGGCACCTTTTTCCATAAACTGCGGATAGCGCTCGCTAAAACCGCATGCCTGCTTTGTGCAGCCAGGAGTGTTATCCTTCGGGTAAAAATATAAAACTACTTTCTTTCCTGCATATTCTGCCAAGGTATGTATCTTTCCATTTTGATCCTGCAATGAAAAATCCGGCGCTTTTGTTCCCACTTCTAACATAATATTCCTCTTTCTGTATTAAATTTTCTCATCTGAGCAGAATCGTATAGCACAATCTGCTCCTATGTAATAATTAATAGCAATATTTATGAGTGGAGTCAATATATGAACCCTGTAAATAACCAGCCCCTTCTTCCTTTACATTCCTACTGAACGGAAAGATAGGAATATCCCATCAGACTCTCATCCACTTCTCTTGCAGCCTCACGTCCCTCACGGATTGCCCATACGACCAGTGACTGTCCTCTATGCATATCGCCAGCAGTAAATACATTTTTTACATTTGTTGCATAAGTGCCTTCTGCCGTAGCAACATTCGTTCTTGCATTCAGATCCACTCCAAATGCATTTGCAATATAATTTTCTGTTCCTAAGAATCCGGCTGCGATTAAAACTAAGTCAGCATCCATCTTCTGCTCGGAACCGGGTACTTCTGCCATTACCATACGACCTGTTTTTTCATCTTTTTTACTCTCTAATCTGACTGTGATTAATCCACATAGGTTTCCTTTTTTATCCTTCAGGAATTCCTTAACGGTTGTCTGATAAATACGCGGATCATGACCGAATACTGCGATTGCTTCCTCCTGACCGTAATCTGTCTTGCAGACTTTTGGCCACTCGGGCCACGGATTGTTTTCTGCCCTTGTGTCCGGGGCCTTTGGCATCATTTCAAGTTGTGTAACACTTGCTGCGCCATGACGGATTGATGTGCCGACACAATCATTTCCGGTATCACCGCCGCCGATTATTACAACTTTTTTCCCTTTTGCAGAAATGTATTGGTTGTCTTTTAATCCGGAATCCAAAAGGCTTTTGGTCGTTGCTTTTAAGAAATCAACCGCAAAGTAGATTCCCTTTGCATCCCTGCCCGGTGCTTTG
>CAMGET010000232.1 GCA_946055175.1 uncultured Roseburia sp. | reverse complement strand
GAAAAGGAATCAATGTCTCCATTGTGTTGAAAGCACTTGGGATGAAAAGCATAGCACTTGGCTTTACCGCAGGATTTGTTGGAGAAGAAATCAAACGAAGAATCAAAAATTTTGGGATTGAACCTGAATTTATTGAGATTGAAAAAGGAACCTCTCGCATTAATTTGAAATTGAAGACTTCCGATGGTACGGAAATTAATGGAATGGGACCGGAAATCTCAAAAACGAAGGTACAAGAATTGCTTTATAAATTGGATGCTTTAGAAGAGGGAGATGTCTTGGTATTAGCAGGAAGTATTCCATCTACGATGTCTGATGATATATATAGAGACATCACGAAAAATATGGAAGCTAAGGGTGTGATTGTTGTCGTCGATGCTACAAGTAAGCTTTTGCTAAACGTATTACCTTATCATCCATTCCTCATTAAGCCAAATCATCATGAGTTATCAGAAATATTTGGTGTAACTTTAAGTGAAAAAAAAGAAATTGCAAGCTATGCGAAGAAATTGCAGGAGCAGGGGGCAAGAAATGTGCTTGTTTCCATGGGAGGAAAAGGAGCAGTTTTCGTAGAAGAAGATGGTAACGTATTTGAAGCAGCAGCGCCCGAAGGAACGCTTGTTAATTCAGTAGGAGCAGGAGATTCCATGGTGGCAGGTTTCCTTGCAGGATATTTAAGGACAAATTCCTATGAAGAGGCTTTTCGCATGGGAATAGCAACAGGCAGTGCAAGTGCTTTTTCTGAGAATTTAGCAACCAGAGCAGAGGTAGAAGCACTTTTAGGAAAGGTAATGATAAATAAAGTGGGATAAGAGGAGGATTTTATGAGAATCACAGAACTGTTGGACAAAAGAAGTATTGCATTGAATGCTTCACCAAAGACAAAGAACGAAGCCCTAGATATGGCAATCGCACTCATGAATAAGAGCGGTAAAATATCTGATTTAGAAGCCTACACAAAGCAGGTTTACGCAAGAGAAGAAGAAGGAACAACCGGTATTGGAGAAGGAATAGCCATTCCACATGGTAGAGGAGAATCTGTAAAAGCACCTGGTCTTGCTGCTATGGTAATCAAAGATGGAGTGGATTTTGAAAGCTTAGATGACGAACCAGTACAGCTTCTTTTCTTAATCGCTGCTCCAAATACAAAAGACAATGTACATTTAGATGTACTTAGTAAGCTATCAATGCTTTTAATGGACGAGAATTTTGTGGCATCTTTAAAGAAAGCAGCTACAGTGGAAGAGTTTTTAGAAATTGTGGAAAAGGCGGATCAGGAAGAAAAAGATGTCAATGAAAGATTGGCGGATGCAAAGGATGCAACCATTCTTGCGGTTACATCCTGCCCAACAGGTATTGCACATACTTTTATGGCTGCAGAAGGATTAGAAAAGGCGGCAAAGGCAGCAGGTGTTTCCATTAAAATTGAGACAAGGGGCTCTGCTGGAGCAAAAAACGTGCTCACGGAAGAAGAAATTGCAAATGCAAAATGCATTATAGTTGCAGCCGATGCGCAGGTTCCAATGGACCGTTTTGATGGCAAACCGGTAATTGAGTGCCCGGTGTCTGATGGAATTAGCAAGGCAGACGAATTGGTAGAAAGAGCGTTGAGTGGAAAAGTAGCAGCATATCATGCAACAAATACAGATGCAAAGAATACAAGCGCAAAAGCAGGTGGAAGCATCGGACATAAGATTTACACCTACCTTATGAATGGTGTAAGCCACATGTTACCATTTGTTGTTGGTGGAGGAATTCTAATTGCAATTGCATTCCTTATTGATGGTTTTGCTGTTGATATCAATAGCTTAACAGAAGCAGAGCGTGGAAACTTTGGAACAATCACACCAGTAGCTGCAATGTTTAAAACAATTGGTGGTTATGCGTTTGGATTTATGCTTCCTGTTTTAGCTGGCTATATTGCAATGGCTATTGGAGACAGACCTGCACTTGCTCTTGGCTTTGTTGGTGGTATCATGGCAGCCAATGGAAAATCTGGTTTCCTTGGAGCGGTTTTCATTGGTTTTATAGCAGGTTATGTGATTTTACTTTTAAGAAAAGTATGCGAACGTTTACCGGAAGCATTAGAAAAGATTGCACCGGTTCTGATTTATCCACTATTTGGTATTTTTATTACAGGTATTGCGATGATGTTTGTAGTAGATCCAGTCATGGGTACGGTCAATGGATTGTTAAATACTGGTTTGGCAAGTATGAGTGGAACCAATAAAGTCTTACTTGGATTTGTCTTAGCAGGTATGATGGCAATTGATATGGGAGGCCCATTCAATAAAGCAGCTTATGTATTTGGTGTTGGCGCCATCGCAGCAGCAAATTATGATGTGATGGCAGCAGTTATGATTGGTGGTATGGTTCCACCTTGTGCAATCGCACTTGCAACAATATTTTTCAAAAAGAAATTTACAAAAGAAGAAAGAGAAGCAGGACCAACAAACTTTATCATGGGACTTGCATTTATCACAGAAGGAGCCATTCCTTATGCAGCAGCAGACCCACTCAGAGTCATTCCATCCTGTGTAGTTGGTTCCGGAGTGGCTGGAGCTCTTAGTATGCTATTTAAATGTACACTTATGGCACCTCACGGCGGTATCTTCGTATTGCCGGTTGGTGGAAATGCAGGATTTTACTTTATCGCATTAGTAGTCGGAACGATAATTTCTAAATTCCTGTTAGGCATTTTAAAGAAAAATGTGGTAGAATAGTTCATAAGAAAACTATTTTGGAGGCGTAAGATGCTTACAGAACATAGACAGGAAGTTATTTTAAATATCATAAATGAAAAAGGAAGCGTTACCGTTTCTGAACTTCGAGAGAAGTTTGGTATTTCAGAATCTACTGCCAGAAGAGACCTAACGGAATTAGACCGCGCTGGCAAGTTGACAAAGGTTTTTGGCGGAGCGATAGCAGCAGAGGGCGCTGTTACCACAACAGAGTTGTCTGTGACACAAAAGCTGGAAGTCAATATTGACGAGAAAATGAAAATTGCAAAATATGCAGCTTCCCTAATTGAACCGGATGACTTTGTGTTTATTGATGCAGGAACGACGACAGAATGTATGATAGATTTCCTTACCTGCAAGGAAGCAACTTATGTAACCAATGCAGTATTACATGGCAGAAAGATGGCACAAAAGGGCTTAAAGGTTATCATGATAGGCGGTGAATTAAAAGCCATTACAGAGGCGATTGTAGGTGGCCAGGCATTACTTGATATTCGTAAATACCATTTTACGAAAGGTTTTTTTGGAACAAATGGAATCAGTATGAAAAATGGGTTTACCACACCGGATTATAGCGAAGCAATGACAAAGGAAGCAGCACTTGCCAACTCAGAAAAAGGTTATGTGTTAGCGGATGCAGATAAGTTTCGAAAGACCTCTTCGGTTACCTTTGGCGCATTTGATGATGCAATCATTATTACGAATGAAGCTCCAACAGGGCACTATGCAAACTGCAACAATATTCTTGTTGTACAATAACGACTCAAAGACACTCTCAAGTGGAAACTTGAGGGTGTTTTTATGCTTTCTACAAGGAATAGAAGTACGCGCACAGGGACAGGAAAAAAATAGAAAGATAGTCCGTGTTGGCTGGTATCAAAGTGATATGTTTCAAGAGGGAATCTCTGATGACCAGATGAAG
>CAMGET010000231.1 GCA_946055175.1 uncultured Roseburia sp. | reverse complement strand
AACATAGCCCGTTATTTTCTCCACAATCGTTCCCCTCTAACTAAAACAGGGGCAATCCGCCATAGGCGCTGCCCCCCTTGTATCCTGTTTATTCGATTCCATAATTGCGCTTCATCTGCTCGTACAATTGCTGTGTCAAATTCATGCCTGACTGGTCTAACACTTTATCAGAAATCTCCTCAATGACGCTATCCATATGAAAATCTGTCAATGTAGCCAGTGAAGAATCCTCATCTTCCTCATCCTCTGTCATGTTGTTTTTAATCTCTTTGATTACTTCCTCAATGAAGTAGGATTCAAAGTCTTTACAGACCTGCATTAACTCGTCATCACTTGTCTCTTTTGAAACGCTGTTTACCGAATTTTTGATTTTATCTGCATTATAATGATTGGTATCTATGCTGTTATTCAGCATAGCAGTCATATCAATACTCATATCTGTCTGCCCTTCTGCTTAGCGCAACTATCTCTTCAGATTATTTGCCTGTTCCAACATTTCATCCGATGTTGTAATTGCTTTGGAATTCAACTGATATGCGCGCTGCGCAATAATAAGATTGACCATCTCATCTGCAACCTGCACATTTGAGCCTTCCAAATATCCCTGCAGAATCTTACTTCTGGTAAGTCCGGCAGTGGTTGCCTCATTTAATGCCTGCCCGGATGCATTTGTGATTGCATATAATGTAGAGGCCTTTTTCTCCAGACCACCCGGGTTATTAAACTGGAACAATCCAATCTGCTGATTCAACGGAACATACACACCGTCGGCATTCGTATAGCCAACCTGCCCACTATCAGAAACAACGGCATTTCCGGATGCAACATTTGCCGGAAGGACAATTGCATTTCCGTTCACATCTAATACCGGATAGCCTTCTGAAGTAGAAAGTGTCACACCATTTACTCCCATTGTCCAGTTAAAGCTACCGTTTCTGGTATATAAAATCTGACCGTCTGCTCCTCTTACCGCAAAGAAACCCTTTCCTTCAATTGCAAAATCCGAGTTACTTTCAGTAGCCTGTGGCGCTCCCTGTGTAAAAATAGCAGTGTTGGATGCAATTCTCGTGCCTAATCCCACCTGTGCAGAAATCGGTTTCTGTTCTCCGTTTGCAGAGGTTGTTTTTGCCTGAATGGTTTGATACAAAAGAGATTTAAATTCTGCTTTCTGTGTCTTATATCCAATGGTATTGACATTCGATAAATTGTTTGAAATATTGTCAACGTTTGTCTGCTGCGCTCTCATACCTGAGGCTGCAGTATAAAGAGATCTCATCATAAGCCTATTTTCCTCTTCTCATCCTTAGTTTACTCTTCCAACCTGGTTCACTGCTTTATCTAATGTTTCATCTACGGCATTGATTACCTTCTGTCCAGCCTGATATGCTCTGGAGATTGTAATCATATTTACCATCTCTGAAACTACATTCACATTGGAAGCCTCGATGTAGCCCTGATTAACAGCTGCGTTCGATTCAATAATCATTGCACCGTCTACGATGTCATATAGATTCTCGCCAAATTTTGCAATGTAATTATAATCTGCAAAATCTACGACTCCAATTGTTCCTACAAGGACTTCATTCTGATAGATATTACCATCTTCTGCAACTGTAAACGGAAGGTTTGGATTAAGCCTGATATATGCATTTGGATTGGTATTCATTGCACCATCCCGGTTCAACACGTAATCGCCGTCTTTTGTCACGAGATAGCCTTGTGTATTTACAATAAATGCACCATCTCTTGTATATTTCACGCTGGTATTACCGGCTTTATCTGTATAAGAAATTGCAAAAAAACCATTTCCGTCTAATGCGAAATCTGTCTGATTATCCGTGATCTTATAATTGCCCTGACTGTAATCCGTATAAGTCTCTCCGATATGCACACCCATGCTCATCGTACCAAGCCGCTTCGGTATCCCATAATGAGAAGTATCCTTAATGCGGATTGCGAGTTCATCTGCAAATGTCTGGGAAGTCGTTCCTTCCTTCTTATACCCATTCGTATCTGCATTTGCAAGGTTATTGGATAATACATCTAATCTTTTCTGCTCATTTACCATACCGGTAAATGCTGTATATAACCCCTTTACCATTCGCTTACTCCTTTGTACTGCACTTATACCTTCTATATCGGCAGACTCATTTCGAAAAATTAGTCATCATCACGTTTTCCGGATAAAAATTCTACATATTTACCTGTGCCGACTGCTACACATGTCATTGGTTCATCTGCTGTCATTGTATTGATTCCGGTTCTGTCTTCAATTAGTTCCTCAAGACCTCTTAATAAAGAACCGCCACCGGTTAAAACAATTCCTCTGTCTGCAACGTCTGCTGCCAATTCCGGCGGAGTCTTCTCTAAAACTGAGTGTACTGCTTCTACAATCTGAAGCGTCGGCTCACGCAATGCTTCTTCTGTCTCTTCTGATGTTACGGTCACTGTCTTTGGAAGACCTGTTACCAGATTACGTCCGCGCACATCCATTGTCTCAACCTGAGCCAACGGGAAACAGGTTCCGATTTTAATCTTAATATCCTCAGCTGTACGCTCACCGATTAACAGATTATGTTTCTTTCTCATATAACGGACGATTGCTTCATCGAAGTCATCGCCGGCAATTTTAATGGATGTACTTACTACGGAACCACCTAAAGAAATGACTGCAATATCGGATGTACCGCCACCGATATCTACGATCATATTTCCACACGGTCTCGCAATATCAATTCCTGCTCCGATTGCAGCTGCAATCGGCTCTTCAATAATCGCTACTTCTCTTGCTCCTGCCTGATAAGTAGCATCTTCTACCGCTTTCTTTTCTACTTCTGTTACACCACTCGGTACACAGACGCTGATACGCGGTTTACGGAAGGTCTTCTTACCGAGTGCCTTCTGGATAAAATATTTAATCATTTTTTCAGTAACGGTATAATCTGAAATAACACCCTGACGAAGAGGTCTTACCGCTACGATATTACCAGGTGTACGGCCAAGCATTAATCTTGCTTCCTCACCAATTGCTTTAATTTTATTTGTGTCGCGATCAAATGCCACTACAGAAGGCTCTTTTAATACAACACCTTTTCCCTTGATATAAACCAGAATACTGGCTGTACCCAAGTCAATTCCGATATCTGTGCTTAACATTCCTAATATGCCCCTTTCTCACTTCTTGCTTCTATGGAATATTTCCGCCAGTCTGACAGTATCTCTATCGATAGGCAGAAAAATACATTTAAACATATTTTTACTTATACATATTCATTATATACAAAAACTTGTATTTTTCAAAGTATTTTTTGCCAGAATCTGGTTTTCTCAGCAAAAAGTAAGAAATTCTTAATACATTACTTCTGATTTAGGTATTTTTTTACATACTGGCCGGTGTATGAGTTTTTAATTTTTGCCACTTCCTCCGGTGTTCCCTGTGCAATCACCGTTCCTCCGCCGGCTCCGCCTTCCGGTCCCATATCAATAATGTAGTCTGCGGTCTTTATTACATCTAAATTATGTTCGATCACCACAACCGTGTTCCCACCTTCTGCAAGACGATGCAGAATTTCTGTCAGTTTGTGTACATCTGCAAAATGCAGTCCTGTTGTCGGCTCATCTAAGATATAAATGGTTCTTCCCGTACTCTTCTTACTAAGCTCTGTCGCAAGTTTTACTCGCTGTGCTT
>CAMGET010000230.1 GCA_946055175.1 uncultured Roseburia sp. | reverse complement strand
ACCATCACATTAACAGCCGGGGAGACGACACACTATGAATGCGAAGTGGCAGAAAGGACCTTAAAGGCTACCTTTGCTCTTTATAGCGGCGGTGCAGGAAATGTTACCTTCAGTAACATGACATTCGGACCAAAAACAGAAACAGACCCGGTTGACCCGAAGCCGGAAGATCCAAAAGACCCGGCAGAGACTCCGGAGGAACAGTATCCGGAAAGCATTCTAAATGGAACACCATATGGGGAAGATGCAAAGGAAAAGACGACAACGGATGCAAAAAATGCATCCAGCAATTGGACACTGCAGTGGTCCGATGAGTTTGGTACCGGTGAATTTACAAACGGAAAGTTGACAGGACACCATGTGGACGGTCCCGGCTCAGAACTGGAAAATGCAGCATGGACTTATATGATAGGCAACGGTTCCGGCTATTCAGGTGCAGGCTGGGGAAATAACGAGAAGGAATATTATACCGATGAAAATACTTCCGTTGCAGTAGGAAGTGATATTGATGGCGGTGCTTTAGTCATTACGGCAGAAAAGGAATCCTACAACGGAAGCGAGTATACTTCCGCACGTCTTTGGACTATGGATGACGGCAATCTTACAAAAGATAAAGAGGCTTTATACACCAAGCAATATGGTCGTGTAGAAGCGCGTATTAAAATTGAGCCGACAGAGGGCGAGGATGCAACCGGACTTTGGCCGGCATTCTGGATGATGCCTGCATATGATGTGTATGGTACCTGGGCAGCTTCCGGCGAGCTTGATATTATGGAAGCAAGGGGAAGCAATGAACACTCTGTTGACGGAACGATTCATTACGGCAGCCAGTGGCCAAATAATAAAGCAATTGGCGGACATCACAGTGGTGAAGAATTTACGACAGCGGACTGGCATACCTATGCAGTAGAGTGGCTGCCGGGTGAAATACGCTGGTATGTAGATGATGTATGCTACTATACAACAAGCGACTGGTATGCAACAGCAAATGACAATGCAACGGATTTTACCTATCCGGCACCATTTGACCAGGAATTTTATATTTTATTAAATTTAGCAGTTGGCGGTAACTATGATGCGGGAGCTTTATCTGACAACTTAACAGAAGCTTCCATGTATGTAGATTATGTCCGTGTTTACGATTTGCAGAAAGAGGATGGAACTACTTATACAAAAGCGGATTATGAAGCATTAGAGAGCACCGTATCACGTCCTACTTTTGAGACTCCGGATACACCAATCGCCGGAAATATTGGCGAAAACATGGTAGATGTTTCTGATTTAACCGGATATAAGACCACAACAAACTATCCAAGTGAAGATGCAAGTGTGAGAAATGCACAGTGGTTTGTTTCAAATCTTGGAAGTGGAAGCGGAAAATCTGCAAACACAATCGTGGATGGCGATACGCTTTGCATCAACACCACAACGGTTGGTGCAAATGATTACGATGTACAGTTGATTCATAACGTACCATTAACAAAAGGTTATTCCTATGAAATCAGCTTTGATGCAAAAGCAGACAAGGCAAAAACAATCTCAGGAAAATTTGCCAATATCAGTGGCTATCCGGCTTATTCCGATGGATTGTCTGTAGACTTAGAGGCAGACTGGAATCATTATACCTATACATTCAATATGGCAGCTGATTCTGATACAGACGGACGTATTGAGTTTACCGTTGGCGGAACAGCAGGAAAAACTTACTTTAAGAATTTCTCAATCGTATGTACAGGAAAAACAGAAGAAGCGGGTGCCGATGATGAGAAAGCGCCATTGGCGAACGGTAACCATATTTATAACGGAACCTTTGATCAGGGTACAAACCGTACTTACTTCTGGGGAACCTTGGAAAATACAACTTTAACATCTGCAAAAAATGTTTGTAAGGCAGTTGTTACAGGTACAAGTGCAGGTTCCGGTATTTATCAGAAGGGACTGAATCTCTTAAAGAATGACAGCTATCGTCTCACCATGGATATAAGTGCAGAGACTGCCTGCGATGTAATTGTTTCGGTTGTAAGTGCAGATGAATCGACTGTTTATGGTACAAAAACATTTCGCATAAATGGTGAGCAGGAAACCGTATTAGAATTTACAATGCCGGCTGAAGTAACCGATACCAATGGCATGTTAAAAATCGTAACAGGCAGCAATACCGTTACACTTGATAATGTAAAAATGATTCGTACTAGCAATAATAACCTTGATTGGAACGGTGTGGATTTATATCCGTTGTACAATGGAGATTTCTTCAATGGTGATGACGGATGGAATATCTGGTCTGAAAATGCAGGCTGGCAGACACATTCCGTAAATGCAAATGGTTACATGGATATGGAATATAACGTAGGTGAAAATGCAGATTTCTGGTGCGTAGGTGTGCAGTCTTCCGCAATTAAGATGGCAGAGGGTGTACCATATGTGATTACAGTAGCATATGAGTCTACCAAGGATGCAAGTATCAGAGTGGAAACACCGGACGGTGTGCAGACAGACTATGATTTTGCAAAGGGTGCGCATACAAAAACCTTTACCATTACACCGAACAAGGATGTAAGCGGAAGCTTTACCATGTATTTTGGTAATCAGCCGACAGGTGGTAATCAGCATTTTATCATACAGAATATTTCTGTAGAGGTAGATACAGTAAACACAACGATTCCGGAAGCATATCAGGCAAAGAAACCGGGTAGTGTTGCTTCGGCAGGAGCCGTAAAAGCCGGAAAAGAGATTGTAATCAATACAAACAATGCCAAGTGGGCAAATGCAGTTAAGACGGTATATGTAAATGGTAAAGCTTATGATGCAGCTTCCTATGTATCCGTAAACGGAACACAGCTTGTAATTGACAGTACAGTTATGAGTGAAGAAGGCTCTTATACACTGAAATTTGCAGCAGAGGGCTATGCTGATACAAAAGCAATTGCACAGAATGTATTGGAAGCAAGCGGAAATGTGATTGTAAATGGCAGATTTACGGATAATCTGGATGGATGGGAGACCTATTTCTCATCCTGGAATCAGGTAACAGGCACTGCAGAATCAGTAGATGGTGAAGCAGTCATTCACATTATGGGAACAGAAGGAAATAACTGGGATGCACAGTTAAAACAGGCCGGATTGAAATTGAACGCAGCAGCTTATTATCTGCTTACTTTCGATGCTTATGCTTCTGTTGAAAGACCAATCCAAATGGAGTTTGCAAACCTTGGAACTGCATCACAGACTATCGTAAACCTTGGAACAGAAAAGCAGACTTACTATATTTATTTCACAAATGTAGCTGAAACAGAAGCAGCATCCGTATTATTCATGACAGGAAATGTAAATGGGTTCTTAAGTGATTATGCGGCAGTAGGAAATCATGACGTTATCATTGATAATGTAATCTTGTGTGAAGCAACCTTAAATGATATTCAGGCAGTCGTAGCTCCAACTGTTACAGTAAAGAATCAGGTTGTATTTGGGAATGATATGGTTCTTTCTTACGAGGAAAATACAGTTTGGGAGAACAAGGAAATTTCCGTTACGGTAGATGGAAAAGAAATTGCAGATAGGTATGTGGCCATTGATAAAGCAGTAAACGAAATTACCATTGCCGGTGAAGTAATCGGAAATGCCGGAATCCATGCAGTTACAGTAACAGCCGAAGGTTATAAAGCTGTGAAAGTGGCAGTCAATGTGATTGCGGACAGCAATGCATC
>CAMGET010000229.1 GCA_946055175.1 uncultured Roseburia sp. | reverse complement strand
TTAGATGATAAAATGTCCCATCATGTATATTTGTGGTATCATAGCAAAAATTTTAAAGCCTGTCAATGCTGAAATAGTAATCTTTTTATAAAAAATATTTGCATAAAAAAGTAAGTATGTTATGCTTTTTTAAAAGCAGATGCGGAAGGTGGAAAAAAGAATGGAATTTCGTCCATGTATCGATATTCATAATGGAAAAGTAAAACAGATTGTGGGCGGTAGTTTAAAAGATACCGGTAATTTTGCAGAAGAAAACTTTGTGTCCAAACAGGATGCAGCGTTTTATGCGAATATGTATAAGGAAGCAGGAATTCATGGCGGACATATCATTTTATTGAATGCAAAGGACAGTGAATATTATGCAGCTACCAAAGAACAGGCCCTAAAAGCACTGGCGGCATATCCGGGCGGGCTACAGATTGGCGGTGGCATTACAGCAAAAAATGCAAAGGAATTTCTTGCGGCAGGAGCAAGTCATGTGATTGTGACCTCCTATGTATTCCGGGACGGGCACATCGACTATGAGCGTCTGGCGCAGTTGGTTGCGGCAGTCGGAAAAGAACGTCTGGTGTTGGATTTAAGCTGTAGAAAGCGTGACGGGGAATATTTTATCGTGACAGACCGCTGGCAGAAATTTACCGAAGAAAGAGTAACGCTTTCCTTATTAAATAGATTAAAGGACAGCTGCGATGAATTCCTAATCCACGCGGTGGATGTAGAGGGAAAGGCAAGCGGCATTGAAACCGAACTGGTTCGCATGCTGGGAGAATGGAATGAAATTCCGGTTACTTACGCAGGCGGTGTGGGCAGCTTTTCGGATTTGGAGCTGCTAAAACGTCTTGGGCAAAACCACGTCAATGTGACCATTGGAAGTTCCTTAGACTTATTTGGCGGGCCGATGAAGTATGAAGAGGTATTAAAAATAGTTTCCAAGTAAACAAAAAAGTGTTGCATGGAGGAAAGTTGTTTGTTATACTGTTACCATGTTTTAGAGAATTTTGTGCAGGAAGCGCGACTGCCGGCACATGAAATGGAGGACAGATAAATGTTTAAAGTAAACGATAATTATCAGAAGCTTCCGGGAAGCTATCTGTTTAGCACCATTGCAAAAAAAGTAAACACATACAGCACAGCAAATCCGGATAAGAGCATTATTCGCCTTGGAATCGGTGATGTAACACAGCCAATCGCACCAAGCATCATCGCAGCAATGCACAATGCAGTAGATGAAATGGGAAATGCAGCTACATTCCGTGGCTATGCACCGGACCTTGGCTATGAATTTTTAAGAAGTGCTATTGCAAAAAATGACTATGCAGCAAGATGTTGTGACATTTCGGCTGATGAAATCTTTGTGTCAGATGGTGCAAAGAGTGATTCCGGTAACATTCAGGAGATTTTCTCTGTAGATAATAAGATTGCAGTCTGCGATCCTGTTTATCCGGTGTATGTAGATTCCAATGTCATGGCCGGAAGAACCGGTACCTATGATCCGAAGACAGAAATGTGGAGCGATGTCATTTACATGCCATGCACCATGGAAAATAATTTCGTGCCGGAATTCCCGAAGGAAACACCGGATATCATCTATTTATGTCTTCCAAATAATCCGACCGGAACGACCATCACAAAGAGCCAGTTACAGGAATGGGTTGACTATGCAAACAAAAACGGAGCAGTCATCATTTACGATGCTGCTTATGAAGCATATATTTCCGAGGATGACGTGGCACATTCCATCTACGAATGTGAAGGTGCAAAAACCTGTGCCATCGAGCTTCGCAGCTTTTCTAAGAACGCAGGCTTCACCGGCGTGCGTTTAGGCTTTACCGTGGTTCCAAAGGAATTAAAATGCGGTGATGTTTCCTTACATGCGATGTGGGCAAGACGCCACGGCACCAAGTTTAACGGAGCTCCATACATCGTGCAGCGTGCAGGCGAGGCTGTTTATTCCGATGCCGGAAAGGCAGAATTAAAGCAGCAGGTAGCTTATTATATGAACAATGCAAAGACCATCAAGGAAGGCTTAAAGGATGCCGGTTATACCGTATTCGGCGGTGTGAACGCACCATACATCTGGCTTAAGACACCGGATCAGATGACCTCATGGGAATTCTTTGATTACTTATTGGAAAATGCGAACGTAGTAGGTACACCGGGCTCCGGCTTCGGACCGAGCGGGGAAGGCTACTTCAGATTGACCGCGTTCGGAAGCTACGAGAACACGGTGGCTGCATTGGAGCGGATTAAGAAGTTGTAATTAAGAAGATATAATTAGGAAGATATAATTAAGAAGAGGGGACTTGGCAGTTCCCTCTTCTTGTGGTATTAGAGAGGAAGGGTATTTTTTGAAGATTCAATTTTGTACAAAAGCGCTTTAGCCTCTTTAATTAAATCAAGGATAGTAGCATGCAATTGTTCAAAATGACAGCTTTTCAATACGTAGAGTATCTAGTTCCTTCTGTTGTTCTTTCAACATATATTTTACTGTGTTTCGGTCTAATATTCGTAATTCCTCTGAAAACATTTCAATCACCTTTTCGATATAGTTTCACACTAGACATTAAAAGGGTTTATCTTTTATTTGTGAAGGACATTCAATTTGTAAAGATTTGAACTTCTGCTCAATTACTTCTAAACGCTGATTTAGAGTCAGAATAATATTGTTCAGTTGCTCAATCTGTGCATTCTGCTGTTTAATCTGAGCGTCACGCTGCTTAATCTGTGTATTCTGCTGCTCAATCATAGTATCTCGCTGTTCAAGCTTAGCATGTAGGGCATCAATTTCCTGCTGCTGTTCTTCTACCATATATTTTACTGTGTTTCGGTCAAGTATCCGTAATTCCTCTGAAAACATTCCCATCACCTTTTCTACATTTTGGCACATTTGATACAGGGTTTCATACATGGCTTTAAAATCCGGATATTTTGTAATCAACTCGATGATTTTCTCAGGTCTGTCATCCGAGAAAAAGGTAAGCCATGCTTCAAGCGGTGTTTCTATACTTTTATTGTCCATATTCAAACGGAAAATGTCAAGGGGAATCATAATATATTCCTGCAACAGATTTAGTTGTAAACCGGTATCAAATATCTGTCTGGAGTAGTGAAAATATTCCTTAGGAAATTTCTTAAACTCTTTGGGACTTTTTTCGTATAGTACAATCAGATACACATTTCTTATTTGATTGTAAGCAAACTCATCACCCGAAGCAGAACGAACACGTTTATACTGACGCAATAACATGTCAGAGGAATAGCAGGCACATCGTTCTCCGGGAAAGGCATAACCGATTTTTTGTACTTCTACGTTAGCAAGGGAACCATCTTCTAATTCGACGATAATGTCAGTAATTAAGAGAGAAGTTTCATCAGAGATTCTGGTGGAATCATTCGGCAAAATCCGTACAATTTTCACATTTCGTTGTAACACAGCGGAAAGAAATGCTGCTAAACGTTCTCGTGAATATTCAGGATTCATGACCTCCTTGAAAAATGAGTCATAGAGAATTTTGATTCCTCTTGCACCGGTACAAAAATCAAGAAAATATTCCTGATCATCCTTTTTCCAAGTCTGAAAAACAGAAAAGAGTTCCGGTGAGTTTCGGATGAAAGTCAATGTTGTGAGAAAAAGTTTGGCAGTTTTTCACAACGCGGATTAACTATAATGTAAACAGTACCGATATACCAATTATAAACCAAAGAATACGCAAAGGGATTTG
>CAMGET010000228.1 GCA_946055175.1 uncultured Roseburia sp. | reverse complement strand
TTCGCCTTTACATACTCAGGATCAGGATTCGCAGGATCTGTCGATTGCACAATATATCTCGGTGACAGAGAGGAACTCTTACCGAACGCATACAGGTTCTGATGTGGATCTTTGTATGTAAGTGTCAGCACCGGTCTTTTTGATGTTGCCCTCGTAACTTTCAGAATATTATCTGCGTCTTTCTGCCTTACGTTATATATTTTTGCTGTTTCCTGCTTAATCGCTTTCTTACCGGTATTTATAGAACGGTTTGCAGCTCTTGCTATAACCATTCCGGATTTATCAGCCAGGTTGCCAAGTCTTCTCTTTACCTCTTCTTCTGAAACATGGATAGTTACATTAATCAAATCACATCACCCCTATACCGCATGTATGCTTAGTTGGAGTTTATATACACCATTTGTATTCGTGACTGACTTTACGAAATAATTTTTTCCATCCAATTGGATTAACGAATTCGTCGTTACGCGTTTTCTCATGTCTTTTTCACGAACATACATTGTATATATAATTTTATTGATTGCTGTTTCCTTTGGATTCAATGTCTGCTTCATCATTCCGTATGACATCTTTGCATCCTGGTTTACCGCCTCCACAAGTACTACAACCTTTTCCTCTCCATCAATAATGTGCTTGCTTGCAAATTCGCTTTCGTCAAAAAAGGTTGTATCCAGATCTTCCTGAAAATAATCCTTAAAGGTCTTCATTATTCACATCTTCCTCTACCCGTTCCGGTATTTTTACTGTGGTTTCTTTTTTGGTAGCGGTCTCGATGATATATCCGGCTTTCTTCATCCAGTCTTTATCAAGTTTGGACAGACCCGTTACGGTCTGTCCTTCCTTAAAAGTCTGTCCGCCCGCAATGATCGTAGTTTTTGCTTTGATCATATTAGGTCACCTCCATTAATCTTCGTAGGTTGCATCCTGATACTCCAATACCTCAGCGTAGAGTTCTTCCAAAGTCAAGGATGAATCAAGGCCGCTTAATCCGATAGATTCCGCATAAGCGATTACATCCGCTTTCCTCTTTAATGCCCTGATTTCGTCTTCACTCTTTAACTCAACACCTTCTGTAGGTTCTTCATGAGTATCAACGCTGTTATCAGCTTCTTCCTGATTTTTTGCCAAATCATCATAGATATTGGCAACAAGCCATCCATCCCAGTCCAAAGGATAAGGAACCGGACGTGAGAACATCTGCACTTCCATCACGTTATCGTTCTCGTTTGCAACAACTCTCGGCACAAACTTTTCTGCATATGTATGAAACCTGTTATTCTTAACAAATGTTACCTGTGCATACACTGTTGTACCCATCTTAGGATGCATCAATGCAATGGTACCCTTAGGAAGAAATTCCTTATCTTCTCCATCGAGATCTTCATAGGTTTCATCATAGGTAAACATGGAGAACAGAACACCGTTTACGTTCAATGTTCCGTTGAATACCACACCATCCGGAAGTTCCTTCTGGTCAATAACTCCTGTGTTTACACTATTTTTGTTGTAGTAATCCAGGAAATCCTTATCTGTCATGAGAAGCATTGACACATCACCTGTCATGACGATATCGGTAGCATGTACACCTCTCTTTTTGAGTACAAGTGCCATCTTGTATAATTCCTGAATCTTTTCTGCTGCCGTCATGGTGGCAAAATCCTTTGTGAACTTGTATCTGTTCTTGAATTCTGATTCGAAGAATCTAAGAACTTTCTGTGTGAATTTAACACCTTTAACCGCATCTTCTGCAGTTGCATAGTGTTTCATTACCACCTGCCCGGTAGTAATCAGTTCTGTACACATAAGTTCATGTCTGCGTAAGATTGCTTTCCGCAAATCATCCATATGTTCAGATTCGATTTCATTTTCTCTCTGCTCCGGTGATCTGTTGGAATCTGCTGATTCCCCGAATGCTTTCTGTGCGAGTTCTTCAGCCGTAATAGGCATCTTAGGTGCAATGAAAGGTGCTTCCACAAGATCCCCTCGGTAGCCCTCACTTTCCATTACAATTCCACCTACCATAGGTATTACGAAAGGTGCAACCTTTTTATTACCCTTTTTGGTTTCAATCAGTGCCTTCTCGGAGTAGAATACCCTACCGTCCGGGAAGTAACGATTTTTGAAAAACTGTGAAACCGGATACATCTTTTTGATGGTATTAATCAGTGTCGTAGTTTCATGTACCATTTTTCTTCTCCTTTACTTTAAATAAATATTTTTGCTTCTAAGTGCTTCAACGTCTGCCGCTGTCACCTCGGGATTTGCAGTCACTGCTCTTGTATTGAATGTTCCGCTGATATAACAAGGAACAATAATTTCTGTATCGTCTGCTGCATAACTTGTTGTTTCTGCTGCGATGCAACTTGCTTCTCCCCCCATAGCATGAACGCTGTATTCACCGTTTGCGTAGTCAATTAACTGTCCACGTCTGATTTCTCCAGCTTCTTCCGCTGCAATTTTGATTACGATATTATCCACATCGACAGGATGCTTGGAATCGTAAATCAGATTGTCTTTTTCTACTTTATAAGCAGTGTTATTCAACAAAGACATAGTTATTTACCTTCCTTTCTCTTGTTAATGTAGGCTGCCATTTCGTCAGATTCATCTGTCTTTCCCTGTCCGGCATCTACCTTTCCTGTTCCAACATCTCCCACACCTGATTCTTCGGAATCTTTCTTTGCTGCTTCCATATAAGCAGTAGCCGCTTTATCTCCTTTAACCATTGCCTGGTATGCAAGCGTTGGGCCATCGATAGGATTCTCACCATATTTGGCATCCTTTAACGCTTCCGCAGATACGGTACCGGAGATTGCATCAAGAGACTTAATACGGTTTCTTTCCGCATCAACTCCTTCTGTTCTTCCCTCTGCTCTCGCTTCTGCCATTCTTGTTTCTAACTCCGCCTGTGCTTCGGGATCGTTCTTGATTAATTCATCGAGTGACATTTTTACTCCTCCTTCTTCTTTATCTGAAACGGCTTTTTTGCCGATTTCTTCCTTCTTTTCCCCCATATTCTTAGGTTCTTTCACGGTACCCAAAATATTTTCCAATTCCTTGATATCTTCCTTGTTATCCGCTGATTTCATAATCAGTTTCATAAGTGCTGTTGCCTTATCTTCTGAAATGATTTGCATATCAGAAGCCACAATTTTACCCGCCAGGCTATTCGGCTCATCACTTTTCTTATCAGGATCCCCAAACATATACCCGTCAATAAAACCATTTTCAATTGCAGTTTTCGGGCTCATAAAAGTATCATTATCCATAAGAGCTTGAATTTCTTCCCTACTCTTTCCTGTTTTACGTACATAAGCATTGATAAGACCTGCATTGAATTCCCGTAGAGCATCTGCTTCCATCTGCATATCTCTGTAATCACCATCCGCGCTGGATTGTGCGTTGTGGATCATAAAAATTCCTGTATCAGAAATAAGTGCCTCATCTGCTGCACACACAAGAAGTGTTGCTGCTGACATTGCACTTATTACATGGACCGTTACCTTTCCCTCATATTCCATTATCATTGTGTACATCTCATATCCATATACACATACACCGCCCGGCGAATTGATTTCAATAACAACATCATCCCCCGCTGCTTCTTCCAGTCCATCTCTCAAATCATTAGGTGATGCTGCGTCCCATCCCAAATACTTATAAAGCCACGCTGCACTGTTAGATACGATTGGCCCTTTAATATTAATTTTCTTCAATTTTCTTATCCT
>CAMGET010000227.1 GCA_946055175.1 uncultured Roseburia sp. | reverse complement strand
TATCGACGAGTTGCTTTAATATCCTATCTGTTTGTTTTTGAAATTGCATGCTTATCTTCTACTAAATTTTATTATAATTTTTTCTTACTGCCCGTTCTGATAAGTATGATTATGTACTTTGATTTGAAGTTTGAAATTCGTGTTGCAATTATCAACATAGCAGCTTCCATTCTAAATACGCTTTACAGTGTCAATATATTAGGTGCTGACAGCCGGCTGGAACAAAATGATGCCATTATGACCGTAAGTATAATCATTATTTTAACAATCAGTATTTGTCTCGCCACTCGTGTGGCTGTAGTGCATGTAAAGGAAGAAATGGAGGAATTGGAATCCCGTAGGAAAAAACAGGAAGAAATGATGGAAGCAATCATTTCAGTCGGAAAATCCATTCATACTTCTACCCAGTCTATTCAGGCACTTGTTGAGGAAATGAGTGACTCAACCATGTGCGTGACACAGGCTATGAATGATGTTGCAATCAGTATGGAAGGTACGGTAGGAAGCATTCAAGAGCAGGCTGCCATGACAGGTCGTATCCAAGACATCATTCTTGATACGGTTTCCATTTCAGACACTTTAACAACCATTGCCGCAAAGTCAGAACAGAACGTTGTTTCCGGTCAGGAAATTGTTGAAAACATCGTCTCGCAAACAGAGCGAATTGAACAGGAAAATACATTGGTTAAAAACAATATGACAGAACTTCAAACCCATACAAAAGATATGCAGAAAATTATAGGTATTATTCAACAGATTTCTTCTCAGACAAATCTTCTTGCATTAAATGCTTCCATTGAAGCAGCCCGCGCAGGAGATGCCGGAAAGGGTTTTGCTGTAGTTGCCAATGAAATCCGCGTACTTTCTGAACAGACAAAACAATCTACAGAAAATATTGAAGCAATTATCGCGAAACTAAATGAAAATGCAACGGATACCATTTCTTCCATGGACCACGTAATGGATGAAATCAGCGGTCAGGTCAATATGATTCATGACATCGCAGAAAACTTTTCACACATCCGTACCGGCCTGTATGACTTAAAAGATAAAGCTGTTATGATGAATGAAAAAACAAACCTGTTAAATGAAACCAATCACATTATCGTAGATAACAATAATAATCTTTCTTCCACAAGTGAAGAAGTTAGTGCTTCTGCTGAAGAAACGACTGCAATGTGTTCCGATAACTCCGATCGTTTCAAAGTTGTAAACAATGTTCTTGCCGGCCTGATTACAGAAGCCGCAAAAATGGATGGTTACATCAACGAATATCATGCCATACAGATTTCCTAATCTTATTATATCTGTGTCGAAAGACGCAAACGAAAAGAAGCGGTTTCCCTACGGGACCGCTTCTTTTCTTATATTCTCTCTATTCTAATTTAAATTTTCCAACCTCAACATTCAGTTGATTTGCTATATCCATATTGGAATTTGCTTCATTTCCGATATCTCCAATGCTGGTTGTAAGATCAACGGACATTTCTGTTACATTTGTAACACCCTTCGCACTTTCCTCAACTGCAATGCTGACTGCAGAAACAGCCTCTTTAATCTGGTCAATGCTATTCTTAATCTCTTCACTTTCGTTTGCAAAATGCTCCATCATCTGGTTCATATCACCAACATCACTTCGGTAGCTTCCGCTGGTTTCTAAGAGTTTCGTATAGCCTGCCATTGCTGTTTCATCCATAAAGGTAAGCATTTCTTCTGCTTTTTTTGCAAGATCATTTACGGCACTGACAACCTCTACGCTCACTTTCTGAATCTGAGCAGCTGTTTCTGCAGAATTTGCAGCCAGCTTACCGATTTCATCTGCAACCACTGCAAATCCACGGCCTGCTTCTCCGGCTCTTGCAGCTTCGATACTTGCATTTAATGAAAGCAAATTTGTCTGTTCTGTAATATTAATAATATTTGTTGTCAGGGTAGTGATATCCTCAACTGCCTTTGATTTTTCAATCTTCTCATTTACTACATCAGCCATCTCCTGTGCAAGTTCACGTGCGTGTTCCTGCTCTGAAACTGCTTTTTCATAAATATCTGCAGCCTTAGCCATAACTTCATCCGCAGCTGACTTTCCTTCATCTGCGCTCTGGAAGATGGATTCAACCGCATCATATACAGAGATAATAGATGAATTTACCTGATTTAGGGAAGCACTTGTTTCTTCCATCGCTGCACTCATTTCTTCCATCGTAGCAGATACATCCGTAACATTCATCTCTGCACTACTCAGATTATTTACAACCTTTTTCGAAGAATCTTTCAGTTGTTCGGAATTGTGCGCTATATTTAGCATAATACCACGAATATGCTCTAAGAGCTTATTCACATTGTCTGCGATTAACTCTAATTCATCCCCGGTATGGATGTCTAGCTTCTGTGTCAGGTCACCTTCACTATGTACCAAATCATAAATTTTCTGATTTACTACACGAAGCCCTTTACAAATAGCCTCCACTGTCACACTCATCAATGCAACTGATACCAACAGACAAATAACTGCCATGATAATAACGTTTCTCGTACTCTCATTCAGCTTGCTTAAGATATTATTTGCATTGTAATCACTTCCAAGCACAGCAACTACCTCGCCACTGCTATTCGTAATCGGTCTGTATATTGATATCAGATTTCCATATTCTGTACGGTCAATATATTCCTGTGCAACTTCTTTTCCTCCAAAAGCACCTGCCAGCTGTTCATAGGACTTCTCAAATTCCTGTCCATACTGTGCCTGAAGTTCCGAGGTATCAGTATCTATCATATAATAAACTTTACTGCCATCTGAATACAACAAATACAAATATTCGATATTATATTTCTGCTGTACATTGCGAAGACTGGCCAAAACCGTCTGATACTGTGTAGTGTCTTCACAACCGACTTCAAAATCACTTATCAGCTTTGAATCCACCACATCAGCTGCCACCTGTGCTGCCATTTTCGCCTGCTCCACTCCCATTTTTACCATACCGTCATTAATACTGCGATATGCAGAAAATCCTTGTAATACACATATTGCAATAATAAATACAATTGCGGGTAGTAAAATTTTCGTACGTACACTCATTTTCCTAGTCTTTTGCTTCATAGTTTTTAACATCTCCGTTTCATTATAATGTAAAGCCGTACACCTAATATAGTACTATTGTATCATTATTCGAAACATTTTCCAATAGTTTTCTGACAAAAGCGCAAAAAAAGTGCCGATTTCACTCGACACTTTTTTATCACATCGTTTTTACCTAGTAAATACCAAGACATCTTGTCATATAACCAGCATAATACCATCCTTCCAGATTTCCGGTATCCACAAGATTTACAATCACTTTTCCACCTAATGTACTTTCTACTGACTTCTTATAAGCATTTGCTCTATTGGTGTAAACTTCACCTGAGGATGGATATAGAACCTCAAATACGATTGGATTTGATTCGTCAATTGTGACACCTTCTGCGGCAAGCTCCTCTACCGCAATTTCAAACTCTGCAAGTGCATTTTCTACACTATACCATCCGTCAAAACCATCTCCGGATCCAATTCCGTCATCTGCTGCCGGATCTCATACTTTAATCGCTACACCATCTGCATCAATCTGTGCCTGCATAATCGCACCATAGTAGGTTCCTGCTTTAAACGTAGTTGCAGTTCCGTTAATATCAATCGTTGTATCTTCAGCAAGCTCTACAAAGTTTGCAGGTGTATAACTATTTCTGATTGAATT
>CAMGET010000226.1 GCA_946055175.1 uncultured Roseburia sp. | reverse complement strand
AATTTTGTTCATCAAAAAATGCATCCGCTGAATATCTTAAGTCATCGCATCCCGCCTTTATGCCGCCTAACATACAAACGCCAAGTGCTGTAATCATCATTAGTGCAAAAAAGCGCTTCCGTCCTTTTATAATCGAGCGAATGATATCCTTCCTATATGCTCTCATTCCACTCCTTTTTACCACTCAATATCTGCAATTGACATCGGATGATCATTTTTTGTCATTTCGATTACTTTTCCGCTCTTGAATCGAATCAGACGATCCGCCATTGGTGCAATTGCTGAATTGTGTGTAATCAAAAGTACCGTAATATTTTCCTTACGGCAAGTATCCTGTAACAACTGTAAAATCTGCTTCCCCGTATTATAATCCAGAGCACCTGTGGGCTCATCACAAAGCAGAAGCTTAGGGTTCTTCGCCAAGGCTCTTGCAATGGATACACGCTGCTGCTCCCCTCCGGAAAGCTGTGCCGGAAAATTATTTTTTCGCTCTGAAAGTCCTACCTTATTCAAGGTCTCAGAAGCATCCAGTGCATTTTTGCAAACCTGAACGGCCAATTCCACGTTTTCTAATGCAGTCAAATTCGGAACCAGATTATAGAACTGGAACACAAAACCAATATCCGTTCTACGATAGCCTACCAGCTGCTTTCTGTTATACTTTGTAATATCATTTCCATCCACAAGAATCTGTCCGCTGGTTGGCACATCCATTCCACCTAAAATATTAAGTGCAGTTGTCTTTCCCGCTCCGGAGGAACCTAAAATAACTGCCAATTCTCCCTTTTCCACAAAAAAACTGGCCTCATCCAGTGCTTTGATACTGGTTTCTCCTGTCTGATATACTTTTGAAATATTTGTAAACTCGATAAATGCCATACCGATCTCCCTCTAATTTTTCTGGTTATCTCCCAACAATCCCATCAACGGATTCTGAGGCATTACCGGCAAATTCGGTACCTTAAGTGGCATATCCTCGTATTTGGTTGGATTTCCATCCTTATAAATATCCATTCGTACTGTCTGCATACGGGCATCCAGTTCTGCGCTGATATCCGCACAATGTTTTAACTCATCTGAAATCTTTTCCAACTGCTCCGCCGGTAAATTCTTTTTATATTTCAGCTTATGCTCTAAGCTGGCCCAAGAGTCCATCGCAATCGTACGAAGCTGCACCTCTACCTTTACATTTCGTTTCTCATCCTGCAAAAAAATCGGAATCTCTACAATCAGGTGCAGGCTTCGGTAACCGTTTGGCTTTGGATTCTTAATATAGTCCTTAATCTCGATTAGCTTAATATCATCCTGTTGCAGCAAGCAGTCTGCCAGCAAATAAATGTCATCCTGAAAAGAACAGATGACCCGAATTCCTGCCACATCCCAAATCTGTTCTTCAATGGCTTCTAAGGTCAATGGTATATTTTTCTTTCGAATCTTTTTCAGCAAACTATCGTAAGACTTTACTCTGGATTTAATACTTTCAATTGGATTTCTGTCATAACGCAGTGCATATTGTTCATTTAATACTTTAAATTTTGTCTCTACCTCCATAATTGCACAACGATAATAAGAAATCAGTGTCTCAAATGGAATATTGTTTCTTTTTACAAAATCTAAAAATTCATCCGACAGAAGACTCTGTCGAATCAACTGGTCTTTTCTTTGTTCAAGTACACCATTTATGTACATCTTTTGTACCCCCATAAAATTTCTTTTTACACTTCAACTTTATCGGTACATTTTTCACTTGTCAATTGCTTTTAGATTTCTTTTTCAAAATTTCACATTTTATTTATTTTTCAATCTTTTTCTGAGAAAATAGCACACCATAATCGTACAATAAATCAGTGCAAAGCCCCATGCTAGTGGATTTGCGTAACAGATACCGATGAATCCAAACCACGCAGTTGCCAAAAATCCTCCTACGCTTCGTCCAATCAATTCTCCTACGCCACTAAGCACCGCATGCGCACTGTAGCCCATGCCCTGCAGGGTATTTCGCATAATCATGAGGGCGCCATGAATAAAAAATAATGCGCTCATATGTGTCAGGTATTGGATAGAAAGTGCTGTTTCAGCTACTGCTTCGCCGCCAAGCAAAAGGGTAGAAAATGCTCCTTTCCCAAAGAAAATCACAACCCACACAACAATACAATAGGTCCACTGAATGATAAGTCCGGAAAAGATTCCTTCTTTGATGCGGTCGTAACGTTTTGCCCCGTCATTTTGCCCCACATAGGTTGCCATTCCCATTCCGACACTTTCCATCGGAAGCGTAAACATCTGACGGATTTTTTCGCCTGCAGTCTGCCCTGCAACAGCGATACTGCCCAGGGAATTAATGGCACTCTGCATCACAACTGCACCGATTGCAGAAATGGAATATTCAAATCCCATCGGGAAACCGACAATACATAGCCGTTTCACATGTCTGCCGGATACCCCTTTTAGTCCACCGCTCTCTTTTAAAAATCCTGTTTTAAGAACCAGCCAGCCCAAGTTTAATAAACCACTCACCAATTGGCTTAATACGGTTGCCAAAGCCGCACCGGCGACCCCCAAAGGAATCGGTACAATAAACACATAGTCCAATGCAATATTTAGGAAACTGGAAAATACTAAAAAATAAAACGGATGCTTCGAATCTCCTACTGCACGTAATGCACTTGCACTAAAGTTATAAAGAATGGCTGCCGGAATCCCTAAAAAAATAATTCTCACATAGGTAACTGCCTGTTCAAAAATATCCGCCGGTGTCTGAACCATACGAAGCAATGGTTCCGCCGCAAGCGTCGTTACTATGGTCATTCCAACCGTAAGTAGGATACAAAGCCAGCCGGCATTCCAAAAATAACGTTTAAATTCCTTTTCATCTTTTGCCCCGATACTTTGCGCCAGCGGAATGCCAAAGCCCACGCAGGCCCCCTGTACAAAACCAAGTGTCAGGAAGTTTAAGGAGTATGCTGCACCAACTGCTGCCAATGCATTGGTACTAATGAGTCTCCCAACCATAATGGTATCCACAAAACTGTACAATTGCTGGAATAATGTCCCCATGACTAATGGTATAGAAAATAACAAAATCTGTTTAATTGGTTTTCCCTGCGTCAAATCCATTGCACTACGTTCTGTTTTCATCTTCCGTGTTTTCCTCTCTTCAAATCATTTCTGTTTTTTCTATCCACATATTATACTTTTTTTTGCTGCATTTCTACCCTCCCCTAAACTTTATGCAAAAACAGACAAAATCACGTCAACTTTTCCCGCAGCCGCAGTAGTATTTTTCGCTCCAGCCGGCTGACCTGCACCTGCGACATATCCATTATTTTCGCCACTTCACACTGAGTCTTATTTTCAAAATAGCGCAGCTTAATTAACCGCTGCTCCCGTTCATCTAAAAGCTCCATCAATTGCGCCACCAGTATTTCATTTAACACTGCTTCTTTTTCCGGTTCTTCGTAAATACCTAACGTATTTCCCAACTGATCCACAAGCAAAATCTCATCCCCATCCGTACCTGCGACAGGCTGGTAAATAGATTCCACTTCACGGTTTGCTTCCATTGCCATCACAATTTCTTCTTTTGTCAATTCTGTCAACGATTCAATTTCCAAAAGGCTGGGTTCCCTTCCCAGTTCATTTACAAGCAGTTCCCTGGCTTTACTGATTTTGTATCCATTTTCTTTTAGAGTTCTGCTTACCTTCACCATTCCATCATCTCTTAAAAAACGTCTGATTTCTCCCATAATCATAGGAA
>CAMGET010000225.1 GCA_946055175.1 uncultured Roseburia sp. | reverse complement strand
TCTCTTAACATTTCCTGAAACAACATAAAGCGTTCCTCCATTTCCCGGCTTTCCTTCACATGACGTACAGACTCCTGAAGCTTCTTTACATAGGCATCTTCAAAGTCTTTCTCGCTCTCTGTCAGGTCTGCCCTTACGAACTTTAAGAATTTTACCATTCCTTCCGGTACTTCTTTTTCATTTTCCCCGCGAGTGCTAAGAAAAATGCTGAACGATCCATCCTGTTGGTTTAGTTCCTGATCCTCCAGACATTGATTCGCAAAAGTATAACGGTATTTCTTCTTCTCGAATGGGTCGAAGTCACAGATAAATATTACATAGGAATTGGGAAGATTCACATATTCTTCTCCACTTAATAGAAGCTCCATGTCAATCTGACTGTGGTAATACCTTGCCCGTTTTCCAAGTGCCGCTTTCGGTATCGCCTGCATCTCCACATCGTAGTGTGTATGGTGCTCATCTTTTGCAATGACATCCAAACGAATGCCCTTATACTCCGGATGGTAGACAATACTTTTTTCCTTGCTAACCTCTACATGCTCGATAGGAATCTGCAATACCATTTCTAAAAATTCCTTGCAGTTTTCCTCATCGCACATTACGGCTCCAAACATGAAATTGTTCTTAATGGTTAATTCTCTTAATGTTTTTCTTGCTGCCATTTTATTCCTCCGTTTTGCAGAGGAATTCTATGGGAACATTGTAACATAACTACAAATATTTTTTCCAGTACTTTATGTTTCTCCATCGCTGATATATGATACAATAATAGAGATAATTTTACTATATAGATGGAGAAACACACATGCCTTTTTCAGATTACTTTCCAATTTACAATAAACTGACACCAAAAGAGCAAGCCCTGCTTTCGCAGCACGCACGTTTACATACTTTTCCAAAAGACACGCTGATTCACAATGGTTCCGATGACTGTCTTGGACTCCTATTGATACAAAGTGGTGCACTGCGTGCCTTTATCACCTCAGACGAAGGTCGGGAAGTCACAATCTATCGTCTTTTTGAACGGGACCTGTGCCTCTTTTCTGCCTCCTGTATGATGCAAAGCATCCAGTTTGACATTTCCATCACAGCCGAAAAAGACTGTGAGGTCTGGATTATTCCTGCTGATGTCTATAAAAAACTAATGGAAAAATCTGCTGTGCTTGCAAATTATACAAATGAAGTTATGGCAACCCGATTCACTGATGTTATGTGGTTAATCGAGCAGGTACTGTGGAAAGGCATCGATACCCGATTGGCAGCCTTTCTCGTAGAAGAAACTTCCCTTGCGGACAGCAAAGTTCTCCATCTCACCCACGAAAAAATCGCAGGCCATTTGGGAACGGCCCGCGAAGTTGTTACTAGAATGCTTAAATATTTCCAAAGTGAAGGTCTTGTCGCCCTCACCAGAGGAACGATTGAAGTGTTGGATATTGATAAATTAACGGATCTCGCAGACGCATAGTGGGTTTATTCCTTATCTTAAGCCTTCCTTTTTGCATGCACCGGCTTTTGCCTTGCAAATCAACTGTGTCATGGTACCCATCGGGCAATACACACACCAGCTGCGCGGCTTAAATAAAATCATGGTCACAACTCCGAGCACTGTTGAAGTCAGCATCACACTATAGAATCCAAACGCAAACTGTGCCACTCCATCACTAAATAAGGTTCCATGATAAGCCCAATGCCATGGCAGCTTAAATGTCCAAAGCAACGTTACTACCTGTTTTAAATCCTGTGCTCCCGCAAACACCAGATAGGTATTCCATAACATCTGGAAAAACATTGCAAAAAAGAAGATTAAGAAGCCATAACGGAACCACTTTGACTTCATCCACTTTGGCATATCCCGCTTTCTGGAAAGCCCGAACCTTCCGCCTAATAGCGCAAATAACTGCCCTCTTCCACAATAGCGGTTGCAGTATCCTTTGCTACCTTTCACAATAGAAATGACCAACGGAATGATAAAACACGCCATCCCCAGCCACGCAAATAAAATATTAAAAAATCCCAGCACCAAATAGGTCAGCGACACAATCCAAAGATAATCATACCATTTCTTTTTCTGCTTCATCTTATTTCACCTGTCCTTCCTGTGTCTCTGCCACACAAATAATACTTGCCGGGCATTCTTTCGCACATTTTCCACAGCCCACGCACTTGTCCGTATCTACCTGCGCATAAATCCCTTTATAAATACTGATTGCCCCAAGCAGACAAACCTTTACACAACAACCGCAAGCCACACATTCCTTTTGTGGAATACTTGCTTTTTTTCTGATTTTCTTTGTTTCCTGCATGACATACCTCCGCGCAAACTTATTTCCTATGCTCGTATGATACTTTAAAAGAAAAAATCCTTCTGTGACAAAATCACAAAAGGATTTTCTTCCACTCCTCCACAAGCCGTTTTAAGCTCCACGCCGCATTTGCAGGACTCGTGGACGGCAGACACTCTGCTTTCCGGTTTATTTCTTTTTCCATATACTTTTTGTAAAGCTGCTCTGCCTTTTTCCCGTTCAGGAAAATGTGTTCAATCTCTGCCTGATTTAAAATGCGGTTCAAATCATTCGGTACTACATTTTTGATACTACTGTCAGCGGAGCCTTCAATATCGCAGGACTTAATCACATCCCACACCGCGATATGGTTTCTTAGTAAAAAAGATTTCTTTTCTTCTATTGAATCGGGTGCTTTTTCCCCATACACTGCCGCTATCACCTTCCAAAAGCGGTTCTTGGGATGCCCATAGAAAAATTTTACTTCTCTTGACTTTACGGAAGGAAAACTTCCCAATATTAAAATTCTTGAATTTTGGTCAAATACCGGTTCTATCGGATGTTCTATCATATGACTCTTTTCCTTCTCCTATTATTCCCATACTTCTTCCCACTTACAATAGGACTCATCCAATTTTTGTCGAATTTCTTTATCATGCAGCCCTTTTAGTTCCTTCAAATCCTGCCAGCCCCAGATATACTGTTCTTTCCGGTTCGCATCTGCAAACACAGTCTCTGCAATGGCTTGGTATGCTTCCTCTGTAATTTCAGCACGATTTGCATCTTCATATTTTACTGTCACGCCGCCTTCTGTATTATAACTCTCACTCTTGCTTGACAGTGCCCGGTGCGAAAGCTGTCCGTCCTGCAAGGTCAGATCATAAATAACGGTATGATACTCCGCCGGTGTCACTTTCAGAAAATCTTCCACGATATAGTGATGAACAAAATCCTGATCAATATATACCGTAACCGGTTTATCAAAGGATATGATATCCGGCTGTGAATCCCCTTCTATAAAATCTGTCGTTACTTCTTCCAACCCATCATGAGCTTCGTTCACCTCAAAAATGCGACTATAGGTATACGCGCCTGTTCCGCCCATACTGCTGATAATCAGTTCTGCTCTTCCATTCTTGTCTAAATCTGTCACCACATACTGCTCCACGTCATTTGCATAATCCAAAAAATTAAGCCACATATCTTTGGCCTCTGTCATAATCCGGCTGAAAGATTCTTTCTCCTCCTCAACACGCTCCGCTCCCTCTATTTCTGTCTGCTGTGACTCCGACTCCGTAGTCTCTATTATCTCACTTTCTGCCAGATGATCCGGATTCTGCTTTCCACAGGCAGATAATCCTAATAAAAAAGCTGCTACCAAAATCATTTTTCTTCTATACATGTTCGTAATGCCTCTAAATAATTCCCACAATTCCGCAAATCAACACAATCACACCTAATATGATACGATACCATCCAAATACCTTGAAA
>CAMGET010000224.1 GCA_946055175.1 uncultured Roseburia sp. | reverse complement strand
AAAGAGACATCATAAAGGTTCATAAGGTTACGGTTCTTTTGATTTAATAAGTTCTGTGCTACCTCAACGGATTTCAGTCCATTTGTTCCTGACTTAATAATAATAGCCAACAGTTCTGCATCACTTAAACTTTGTGAACCATAGTTTAAAAACTTTTCATACGGTTTTTCTGAATCTGGTAAATCTTTGATTGTCAGCCGGTTCTTCATAAATCTCCTTCTACTCTCCCTGAAAGAATTATGTCAACCAACCATCATACATATCATAACTATTTTAGCATAACAAGTCTGTATTAACAAGATTTCGTTCCTTAAGTTTTTGTAAAGCCATAAGAATTCCTAATTTCGCATGGTACCAAGTCAGCCCACCCTGGAAATATACCGAATATGGCGGTTTGATTGGTCCGTCTGCACTAAGTTCTATAGAAGAACCCTGTACAAAAGCTCCTGCCGCCATAATGACTTCACTGTCATATCCCGGCATTGCCCATGGTTCCGGTGTAACATAGCTGTCTACCGGAGCTGCTGCCTGTATTCCCTCACAAAAAGCTATCATTGCTTCCGGATTATGGAAAGTAACTGCCTGTATGATATCATGTCTGCTTTCTGATTTGTTTGGAACAACATCAAAACCTAATGTTTCGAAAATATTCGCAGCAAAGATAGCACCTTTTAGAGCACCGCTTACGACTGTCGGGCTTAAAAATAACCCTTGATAGAAGGATTGAATCACACCTAAAGATGCTCCGACTTCTTTTCCAAGTCCGGGTGATGTTAACCGGTAAGCAGCATTCTCAACACATTCTTTTTTCCCAACAATATAGCCGCCGATTGGCGCCAGACCACCTCCGGGATTTTTAATTAAAGAACCGACAATCATATCTGCACCTACTTCTAACGGTTCCTTTTCTTCCACAAATTCTCCGTAACAGTTATCAACCATACAAATGATATCCGGCTTTATTTTTTTTACAAATGAGACTAATTCACCAATACGCTCAACAGAAAGTGTGGGACGCGTTGCATATCCCTTAGACCTTTGGATTGTTACTAATTTTGTTCTTTCATTGATTGCTTTTTTAATCCCTTCATAGTCAAATCCACCATCCGGCAATAAGTCCACCTGACGATAAGTAATCCCATACTCAGCTAAAGAACCTTTTGACTTTCGTATTCCAATGACTTCTTCTAACGTATCATATGGTTTACCAACCGGAGACAAAAGCTCATCCCCCGGTCTTAAATTGGACATTAAAGCCAAAGCCAAAGCATGGGTTCCACAGGTAATCTGTGGTCTTACAAGTGCATCTTCACCCTTAAAACAGGAAGCATAGACCTTTTCCAACGTATCTCTTCCCAAATCATTATAGCCATAACCGGATGAAATATTGAAGCACTCAGCACTTACATGGTTTTCCTGCATGGCACGAAGTACTTTCATCTGATTGTATTCTGCCCGTTCATCAATTTCCTTAAAACGTTCTTTTAGGCTTTCTTCGATTTTTGTTCCAAAACGATAAACCTCCTCTGATATTCCAAGGAGTTTATATTGTTCTAATAAAAAATCACTCATTGTATATCCCTTTCTCTTCCAATATCTTTATCATATCACGCAGTATATGTTCTTCGTTATATTCATATTTTTCTTTATCAAACCAGATGACATCCCTTTCGCGCCGAAACCAGGTCAACTGTCGTTTGGCAAAATGTCTTGTTTCCTTTTTTATCAGTGAGACAGCTTCTTCCAAAGTCATTTTACCATCCAGGTAATCCAGTATTTCTTTATATCCTAACCCCTGCATGGAAACCATTTCTCTATGATAACCCATGTCCTTTAATTTCTGTACTTCCTCTACCAACCCATTTTTTATCATCATATCAACACGTTTTTCTATTCTTTCATACAAATGCTTTCTATTATCTGTAAGAACAAAATAGGCAAAGTTATATGGAGATGTCTTTTGTTTTTCTGTTTCGTTATGTTCCGATATTTTTGTACCTGTTAAGTGGTAAAATTCAAGAGCACGAATCACTCGCTTCCTATTATTTGCATGAATTGCTTCTGCTGAAGCCGCATCTACCTCTTTTAACATCTTGTGAAGATATTCTGCTCCTTTTTCTTCTGCTAAATATTCTAATTCTTTTCGGTATTCTGTATTGGTATTTTGCTCTGAAAAATTCACATCATACAATAGTGCCTGAATGTAAAAGCCTGTTCCGCCAACAATAACCGGAATCTTTCCCTCACGATAGATTTCGTTCAGACATTCCTTTGCTCGCTCTACAAAACGAGCCACATGAAACTCTTCGTCCGGTTCAAATTCATCCACAAGATAATGTCTGATTCCTTCCATTTCTTCCGGCATAATTTTTGCAGAACCAATATCCATATGTTTATAAACCTGCATGGAATCCGCAGAGATAATTGCTCCGCCAATTGCCTTAGCAAGTTCAATTGATAATGCAGTTTTTCCGACAGCTGTTGGTCCAGTCAGCACCACAAAAGGCTTTCTTTCCATAACTGTTCCTCTCATACAATTCTTTTAAATTTCTTTTCTATCTCAAATTTTGACATTGCAATAATAGTTGGTCTACCGTGCGGACACTGATAGGGATTTTCCAAAGTTAAAAGCGTGTCAATTAAATGTGAAGCTTCCTGCGTAGAGAGCCGGTCATGTCCCTTTACCGCAGCTTTACAAGACATGGATGCTACTTTTTCCATAAGCATAACAGGTGCCTGTGCACCTCCTATATTTGCAAAATCATCCAACATCTCAATAAACATAGAATTCATATCAACATCAGAAAACTCAGCCGGTATCGCAGTTATTGCATATTCTTTTCCGCCAAAAGGCTCTATTTCATAACCGAAAGAGTTCAGTTCCTTTTTATACTTTTCCAACATCTCTGTTTCTTCATTGTTTAGTGTAAGAATGATTGGTGGACTGACTGTCTGAGATGTAAAGCTTTTTTCTTTTAGCTTCTCCATGGTCTTTTCATAAAGTACTTTTTCATGTGCTGCATGTTGATCGATAATGAATAATTTATCTTCATATTCAACGAGCCAGTAAGTATCAAATAACTGCCCGATAATTTTGTGCTGTTTTCTGGCATCTGCAGTCAAAAAAGCAGTATCCAGCTGTTGCTGTTCGTAAACCGTTTTTTGCGTTTCTTTGGGCGCAGCCATTACCGATTGTTTCGTTTTCGCGAATACCTCTTTATCCTTAGCCAGTTTTTCAAAAATTCGAGTAGCGGAAACACTTGTATTCTGGAACGGCGTATTCTGATAATTCGTATTTTCACGGAGATGGTCCGGATATTTTCTTTCATAAGGACTATCCAAAGAAATTGCTTTCCTTACATCGTTTAATCTTCGTACCTCAAATGGTTCCGGTGCTGTCTTTACCTCAGGCACTGTATCCCGTTGTTTTTTTTCTTCCGTAACAGGAACCTGTGGAATAAATTCGCGATGTGTCAATGCATTTCGTACAATTTGATATAAAGAATTATAAATTGTTTCATTTTGCGTAAAGCGCAGTTCCATCTTAGTAGGATGAACATTCACATCTATCAGTTCACTGTTAATTTGAATATATAGGTCACAGAAAGGATATTGATGCTGCATCATAAACCCCTTATATCCTTCTTCTATTGCTTTTGAAAGTAATGCGCTCTTTATGTAACGTCCATTAATAAAATAATTTTCATAATTACGGTTGCCTCTGGATACATTCGGTTTTCCAATAAAGCCAGTCACTTCAAAAAGTTCTGTTTTTTC
>CAMGET010000223.1 GCA_946055175.1 uncultured Roseburia sp. | reverse complement strand
GACTGGGTATTAATTGAGCTTGGTTATAAAGAAGATGCATCTGGTACTCCAAAACAGATTGAATTTGCTAAATTATATCTGACAAATGTTGTTACAGGTAAGCGTTATATTAAGAGATTGGTAGAAGAGGGCATTGTAGACGGCTGGGATGATCCGCGTCTGGTATCCATTGCTGCTCTTCGACGCAGAGGCTTTACCCCGGAATCAATCAAGTTATTCGTAGACCTCTGTGGTGTGGCGAAAGCAAACAGCTCTGTAGACTATGCAATGCTTGAATATTGTATCCGAGAAGACCTGAAGTTGAAAAAGTCTCGTATGATGGCAATTTTAGACCCGATTAAGGTAGTAATTGATAATTATCCGGAAGGTAAGGTTGAATACTTAGAGGTTGCCAATAACCTTGAGAACGAAGCACTCGGCAGTCGTACAGTTCCGTTTACCAGAGAAATCTATATTGACCGCGAAGATTTCATGGAGGAACCACCAAAGAAATACTTCCGTATGTTCCCGGGAAATGAAGTACGTTTAATGAATGCGTACTTTGTAACCTGTAATAGCTATATAAAGGATGAAACAGGTAAAGTGACAGAAATCCATTGTACCTATGATCCGGCATCCCGCGGCGGTAACAGTCCGGATGGACGTAAAGTAAAAGGAACCATTCAATGGGTATCCGCAGAATATGGTATCAAGGCAGAGGTTCGTCTCTATGAGAACCTCATTGACGAAGAAAAAGGTGTTTATAACGAGGACGGCAGTTTGAATTTAAATCCAAACTCTTTGACTGTATTGAAGGATTGTGTGGTAGAATCCAATCTGGCAGGCGCAAAAGCATATGATAGCTTCCAGTTTGTACGCCAGGGATTTTTCTGTGTTGATGCAAAGGATTCCACAGAAGATCATTTGGTGTTTAATCGGATTGTATCCCTTAAGAGTTCTTTTAAATTACCGGATAACAAATAAGATCACGGAGGATGGATCATGAATTTATTTGAAGGATTAGAGCAGTTTGGCTTAAAAGCACAGGAGATGAACAATCTTTTTGAAGATGAAAAAAAGATTGTGAAAAGTGCGGATGGAAAGAAAGAGGCATCAGAAGAAATTCCGACTGAAGATTCTTTCCTTTTGGAAAAGGGAATCCGTTGTGCTGTGTGCGATAAGGGATTTAAAACAAAAATGATTAAGAACGGCCGCATTAAGCGATTAGAGCCGGATGCAGACCTTCGTCCGAGATTTCAGTATATTGATACTTTGAAGTATGATGTTTCTTCGTGCCCGAACTGTGGATATACAGCTATGAACCGATATTTTGATCATATATCTTCGGCGCAGATTAAATTAATCAAAGAGCAGATTTGTGCTAATTTTACACCGACCGGAAAAGAGGAACCGGCAGTATATGATTATGATACAGCAATCGGCCGTTACAAATTAGCTCTATACACAACGATGGTGAAAAAGGGAAAAACCAGTGAGAAAGCATACACTTGTTTAAAGATTGCATGGTTATATCGTGGAAAGGCGGAAACACTTGATGCAAAGGATCCCGCAAATGCCGTTGCAATAAAAGAATGCAAGACGCAGGAAGAAATGTTCTATGCCCAGGCATATGAAGGTTTTATGAAGGCAGTTTCCAGTGAAATGTTTCCGATGTGCGGTATGGATCAGAATACGGTAGATTACATTCTTGCTTATATGTCAACACATTTTAAACGGTATGATGTTGCATCAAAATGTATAGCAAATATTCTTCAGTCTCCGTCTGCACAGAATAAGACCAAGGAACGTGCGAGAGATTTGAAGGAGAAAATTATTGCTGAGATTAAAAAGGGAAAATAAGTCATGACGACAGGAATGAATGAAATCATGATTGATTTGCAGGGGGGAGCGAAAGCTCCCCTTTATCAAAAAATTTATGATCATTTAAAAAAAGAAATAACGTGCGGAGCCATTTCAAAAGGAACCAGAATACCGTCTACCAGACTGCTTGCAAAGCAGTTGATGGTAAGCCGAAGTACGGTTGAAATGGCATATGAACAACTCCTAGCCGAGGGATATATCAAGTCTGAGGCATGTAGGGGTTTTTTTGTATGTGATATTACAGAACTTTACCAATTAGAGGGAAAGCAGAATAAATCGGAAGGTTTGAATGCAGATTTTACGTCAGAACCTGTGTGGGGGAAAGAAACTGCAAAAAAGCTTCCTGACTGTTATGCTGATTTTTCCCCGGATGCAATTGACACAGAGCATTTTCCATATAATGTCTGGAGAAAATTAAACAAAGATGTGTGGTTAGACGACAGGGAGGAACTGTTACTTTCCGGAGAAGGACAGGGCGACGAGAGACTTAGAAACGTCATTGCTCAGTATCTATATCAGGCGCGTGGAGTAAATTGCCATGCTTCACAGATTATTCTTGGCGCAGGAAACGAATATTTAGAAATTCTATTGGCACAGGTGCTTGGTACAAAGAAAAAAATACTGATGGAAGATCCGACGTACTTACAGGCATATCACACCTTTTGTAACCTTGGATTTCAAGTAGAGACTATTTTGGGTAGTGATAAAGGCATTGAGATTGAAAGTGTGCATGAAATACAGCCGGATGCCATTTACATTATGCCCTCTCATCAATTCCCATTAGGGACTGTTATGCCACAAAAAGCCAGACTTGAGTTGTTAAACTGGGCGAATGAGAAAGAAGGACGCTATCTGATAGAGGATGACCACGATAGTGAATTTCGATATCGTGGAAAACCAATTCCGTCATTGCAAAGCTTTGACAGGAATGGAAAAGTGATTTATCTTGGCACGTTTTCAAAAAGCATCGCACCATCTTTGCGTGTGAGCTATATGGTGCTACCATTGGAATTGTTAAGAGAATACCGCAGAAAGTGTGGTTTTTATTCAACAACAGTTCCAAAGATGCAGCAGGAAGTGCTTAGGAAGTTTATAGAGGAAGGTCATTTTGGCAGACATTTAAACCGCATGCGGGCAATTTATAAAGCAAAGCACGATTTTATTACAGCAGAATTAAAGAAATATAAATGGGTAAAGCGTGTTAGCGGAGATCATGCCGGTTTGCATGTACTGATAGAAGTAGATACAAATCTTACGGAACAGGAACTATGTGAGCAGGCAAGGAAAGCTGGGATTAAAATAAATGGTATTTCGGAATACTATATCCATAAGCAGGAAGAACGATGCAATCCTGTGATTTTATTAGGCTATGGGAAATTAGATAATGAGAAAATCAAAGAAGGACTGAAACTGCTAAATGAAGTAGTTGAAACTGCTGACTAGTCTCCGGTCACATCCCCCACAAAAGCGCTCTTATGGGAGAAAGTGTTGATTTAATATTGACTGAATACATTTTACTGTGTTATACTAACACGAACTGAATAAGAAACAATAAGGTGTCGGAACAATTTTGTGAAATTGGTTCCGGTGAAAAGGGAAACAGGTGTAAATCCTGTACGAACTCGTCACCGTAATTAGGGAGCTAAGCCAAAATATCACTGGGAGACTGGGAAGATGGCGGATGCATTGATCTTTAAGCCGGGAGACCTGCCTGATTGTTGTACGGAAACGAAAGTTTCAAAACCACGAGTAACTGGTTGTACGTGAAAATATGGAAATACTGTTTTCTGCCGGAAAGGTATTTCCATAGGAAGCTTTGCGTCTAAACCCTTTACCTGTGCAGGTAGAGGGTTTTTATAATATTCCCGCATCAGCCGGAAAGTTACGATGTGATTATTCAGATTTTAGAAAAAATAA
>CAMGET010000222.1 GCA_946055175.1 uncultured Roseburia sp. | reverse complement strand
AATATGAAGAAGGGGAAATCGTAAGTCAGTCACCGGAAGCAGGCAGTTTTGTAGATGCGAAAACAACCATAGAGGTTGTCATCAGCAGCGGTCCGGCTATGGTTGAAATTCCAAGCGTGAAGGGTCTTGATGAGACTTCTGCATATAATAAACTGGTCAATGCCGGATTTAAACCGGTAAAAGAGTTGGAGTATAGTGACTCTGTAGAAATCGGTTATGTCATTTCACAGTCACCGGCAGGTTCTTCCTTAGGAAATGAAGGAGACTTAGTTACAATTGTTGTCAGTCAGGGACCAAAGCTTGTAAAAGTTCCTAATGTGGTGAATTTGAAACAGGAAAATGCTACAAGTGCTTTAACTGAGGCGGGTCTTAAGGTTGGAGAAGTTACAACTGACTACAGTGATAAGATTGAAAAGGGAAATGTCATCAGTCAGAGTGTGAGTGCTGATACACAGGTTGCAAAGGGCTCAACTGTTAACTTGGTTGTAAGTCTTGGAAAGAAACAGGTTGAGGTGACTAATGTTGTCGGACAGACAAAGGACAATGCAGTAAAAGCATTAAAGGATATCGGATTGAATGCAACCATTAAGGAAGCATACAGTGATACGGTAGCAGCCGGAACGGTTATTAGTCAGAGTGTTTCGAGCGGCAGCAAGGTCGAAATTGGTTCCTCTGTAGAGATTGTGGTAAGCCTTGGAAAGGAACAGGTTACAGTTCCGAATGTTGTAAGCTATGACAAAGACAGAGCAAAACAGGAATTAGAAGCGATAGGATTGACTGTAAGCTTTAGAGAGATAAACGATGATCAGGCAGTCGGAAAGGTAATAGACCAGAGCGTGATTGGTGGCACAAGAGTTGATAAAGGAACAACAATTGAGCTTACAGTTAGCCTTGGACCGGCAGGAAGTTCAGAAGGAAGCGGCGGATCAGGCGCTACAACACCATAACGGCACAGGTGAAGAATGCAGGGAAAGATTGTAAAAGGAATTTCCGGATTTTACTACGTTCACGTAGTAGAATCCGGAATTTATGAATGTAAGGCAAAGGGTGTTTTCAGAAATCAGAAAATCAAACCTCTGGTAGGTGATGATGTAGAAATTGCCATTATTGATGAAGAAAGTAAAAAAGGAAATATTGAGTCCATTTTTCCGAGAAGAAATGAGCTAATTCGGCCGGCGGTAGCAAATATTGATTTGGCGCTTGTGATTTTTGCAGCAGCGAAACCACAGCCAAATTTTAATTTGTTAGATCGATTCCTAATTATGATGGAATATCAAAAGGTTCCGGTTGTGATTTGCTTTAATAAACAGGATCTTGTGACAGAAGAGGCATTGCGAGAGATTGCCGGCGTATATGAAAACTGTGGCTATACGGTGATGCATACCAGCGCATGTGAAGGTCAGGGAATAGAGAAATTAAAAGAACTGCTGAGAGGAAAGACAACGGCAGTAGCAGGTCCTTCCGGTGTTGGAAAATCTTCTCTGGTGAACTGCCTGCAACCGAATATTCAGATGGAGACCGGAAGTATTAGCAAAAAGATTGAGCGTGGAAAGCATACGACTAGGCATTCCGAGATTATTCCGATAGAAGGGGATACTTATATCATGGATACACCGGGATTTAGCACTTTATATATTCCCGGATTTCAGAAAGAGGATTTACAGCAGTTTTATCCTGAATTTGCCGAGCATGAGCCTTATTGCAGATTCAAAGGCTGCAGTCATATCAATGAACCCGAGTGTGGTGTCAAAGAGGCAGTTGCACGGGGGGATATCAGTAAGATCCGATATGAGAATTATAAGCTATTGTACCAGGAATTAAAGGACGTAAAGAAATATTAGGACAAACAAGGAGGATATATGAACTGTCTATCACCATCTATTTTATCAGCTGATTTTTCAAATTTGGGCGAGCAAATCAGAATGCTTGATGAAGCAGGTGCGCAGTATGTACATATTGATGTTATGGATGGCATGTTTGTTCCAAGCATTTCTTTTGGGATGCCTGTGATAAAATCAATCCGTGGATGTACAGAGCGTATTTTTGATGTGCATTTAATGATTGAAGAGCCGGATCGGTATATCGATGATTTTTCCAAAGCAGGAGCAGATTTAATTACAGTACATGCCGAAGCCTGTAAACATCTGGACCGTACCGTTTCAGCTATCAAGGAAAAGGGACTATTAGCAGGAGTTGCGTTAAATCCGGCTACTCCGCTTTCTGAAGTTGAGTGGGTTTTGCCGAAGGTGGATATGGTTTTACTTATGTCTGTAAATCCGGGATTTGGTGGGCAGACTTATATTCCATATGTAACAGATAAGATTCGTGAATTAAAGAAAATGATAGATAAAAAGGGACTTAAAACGGATATTGAAGTAGATGGCGGTATCCATCATGAGAATGTGACGGAAGTACTGGATGCAGGTGCGAATATTATTGTTGCAGGCAGTGCCGTATTCCGGGGAGATATTGAAGAGAATGTAGAACGTTTCCTTTCTATTTTAAATGCTTAGAGGATGGAAAATGTATCAAAGAATTTTAATTGTTTCCGGGGGCAGTATTGAGGATGCTTTTGCGGAAACATGGATGAAACAATATAAGCCGGATTATGTGATTGTGGCAGACTCCGGCATGGAATTTATGCGCCGTATCGGAAAGGTGCCAAATATGATTATCGGGGACTTTGACTCCGTGAGTACAGAGGCGCTTTCTTTTTTTAAGGAAAAGGAAGGCATTGTATGGAAGCAACTGAATCCTGTTAAGGATGATACGGATACAGAATTTGCAATCCGGCAGGCAATTAGATTAGGAACAGAAGAGATTACTATACTTGGTGGAACCGGAAGCCGGTTAGACCATGTGCTGGGAAATGTTTCCTTGTTGGGCATTGGACTTAGCGAGCAGGTACAGATGCAGATTGTTGATGAGCATAACCGGATTCGTATGATTGACAAAGCCATTCGGATAAAAAAAGAGGAACAGTTCGGAGATTTTGTGTCGCTGATTCCATATAGCGGAACAGTAACGCACATGTATTTAAAGGGTTTTAAATATCCACTGGCTGATTATTCCATGGAACAGTTTAATTCCATTGGAATCAGCAATGAAATTGTAGAAGAAGAGGCAGAGATTCTTTTTGAGGAGGGCATTCTACTGGTGATAGAGGCAAGAGATTAGAGAAAAGATTAATTATGAAACTAGGAATCGTTATAAATTGACGATTCTGATATATGTTTCTATATCTCTATGAAGTCCAATAAAGCCTGATGTTTTAAGGGTTAGAGGGATTTTTGAAAACGATAAAAGTCGATATATCTTTATGTAATTACTACAGAAATTGGTACGTAATTGGTACGTAGATATTCTGTGGAATGAGTTAAAAATGAAATTAGATGTGATATCAATTATATTAACGCCCAGACAACTGTAAAGAAAGCACTGTCCGAAATATGCGGATGGTGCTATATTTATATTAAGGATTAAATAGGTATGGAAGTCTTGATGAAGCTGCTGTGTGTGCAAGGTGATTATAGTGGAGTGGAAGGATGATTGTAGATTAGATATATAATGCGATTACCTTCCATATTTCAATTTGTTTCTCTGAATTGTTGAATGCTTCTACATATATGTTGCGTGATATGGTATAATTTGTGCTAGTGAGAATTATGAAACTTTGAATTTGTTGAAATAATTGGTAGTGAGTCATCTTACAGTTTAACTTACTGTGCGAGCATAAGGAAACTTATGCTTTGATGGCAGGGGAAGAATTTAAAAGCTGATTCATGTAGTGCTG
>CAMGET010000221.1 GCA_946055175.1 uncultured Roseburia sp. | reverse complement strand
TTTTTTCATTTCCAAAATAGTCAATGATTGTAGCTGTGTACGTTAATTTTTCGGAATAAATTGCCGGTACAAAATTGCAGGTTAAAATATCTCCTTCCACCATAAAATCCACAGCACTTACTTCAATATTATCCGGTAATTCGTATACTTCAGAAACTACTTCATCCACAACTGTCACTCTTTGGCCAATAAGATATCCACAAACACCAAATGTTACAGAAAATATGATGATTAAAATAGCATACTTAAAATGGTTTGTTTTCTTTTTTATATCTGTTTCCACTTTTGTTTTACATTCTCTGCCACAAAGTTCGTCCATACTGACATTTAATAATTCTGAAAGCCTAATAATTTTAGCAAGTTCCGGTACTGCCTCTCCATTTTCCCATTTACTAACTGATTGTCTTGATACCTGCATTTTTTCAGCCAGCTCTTCCTGTGTAAAACCTGCTAATTTTCTGTATTTTACAAGATTTTCATGAAACTTCATATCAAACTCCTTTTCGTGTTTTTCTTACTGTTATTTTAGCAAAGTATCCATTAGCAATCTATCTATACAGCCTTTACAATTCCGCAACCAGAGGTTTACACTAGAAAAAAACAAGGGGAAAACCTATTCACTATGAATTGATTTTCCCCTACTTTTTTAATTACATATTCGCAAGCAATGCTGCGATTTCTTCCGGTGTCATTACCTTATTTGGATCTGATAAATCCGGCATTGGTGGTATTTCTTCAGCTACAGGCTCCGGCATCGGTTCCGGTTCTGCTACAGGTGCCGCATCTCCTCCTGTCATGCTTGCGATTAGTGCTGCGATATCATCCTGATCCATCTTTGCATTCGGATTATCTGCTTTTGGCGGTTCCGGTGTTGGTTCTGGTATCGGTTCAGGTACTGGTTCCGGTTCAGCTATCGGTTCCGGCTCTATTACAGTTTCCGGGGTTTCTTCCACACTTGGCTCTTCTATAAATGTATCCTGAAGAGCATCTTCAATACTTTCAAAATTTTCTTCTACGGTAGTTCTTGTTTCATTACTTGTTTTTACTGCCTCGTGAATGGCATCTTCATTAATCCTTGCAATGTGATCTGCCAGCCGTTCGATTTCCTCCTGAAAACCGGACAATTTTTCTGACAATCCCTGAATTCTGTCATTGATAGAGGCTTCCAAATTATTCAGCTCAATAAATAAACGATCATTCTCTTCAGAATCAATGCCATTATTTCCAATCAACTCCTGCAATTCAGCAACTTTATTGAAAACAGCCTTATTTGCGGCAAGAAGTGACTCTGTACTTTCTTTTGTTTTTCCCATAGATACTTTTGCAATTGCTTTTTGGGAATTAACAATTTGTTCAACCTGATTGCCACTTTTTGATTGGTCAGATTCCTTCACATTCTTTAATATTTCATCTAAATTTTTTCTCAAAAGCATATAGGATGCTTTTTCAGAACGAAAAATGGTATCATACTGTTCTCTGTTTGCAATCTCTTTTTCTTCTGCACAATCTAATACTGCATCAATAACAAAATATAACGCAATTAACACCAGAACGCCAATTCCTACCATTAAAATTACATTCGTTGGCTGATTAATCATAACATATAATTCTGATAAAAATAATGCTGATGTAACTAATATGGAAATCACTAATTGAAGCCGTGGCTTTTTGATTTTTGTATTTTTTTTATCCATGGTATGCCTCCTGATGTATCTAAAGATAGTACTATTTTATCATAAAGATATTTTTCTGACAATAGTACAACTATTGACTATTAATTCTTTAAATTTTATAATAACACTATCAAAAACTAATTTTTAGGAGGATATTTTATTATGGGACGATTAGAAGGTAAAGTTGCCATTATTACAGGAAGTAATTCCGGTGTAGGTGCTGCTACAGCAGAATTATTTGCAAAAGAAGGAGCAAAAGTCGTTATCAGTGCCCGTCGTCAGGGTCCTTTGGATGAAGTAGCTGAAAAAATTCGTGCAAACGGTGGAGAAGTTTTAGCGGTACCAACCGATGTTTCTAAAGTAGAGGACGTTGAAAATTTAGTAGCAAAAACAGTAGAAGCTTTTGGAAAAATTGATATTCTGGTAAATAATGCCGGTGTATTGGAAGCAGGATTAAAACCGGTTGACCAGTTCTTGGAAGAAGACCTTGATTATGTATTTTCCATTAATACAAAAGGTACGATGTTCTGCACAAGAGCCGTTGTAAAAGAAATGGAGAAAAATGGTAGTGGTTCTATTGTAAACTTAGACTCTATTGCAGGTGTATTCGGATGTGGCGGTGCCTCTTATGCAACCTCAAAAGCTGCTGTGATTGGTTTTACAAAGCATACCGCTTTACGTTATGCAGGAACCGGTATTCGTTGTAACTCTGTATGTCCAAGTACTATCATTACACCAATGACCAAAAACCAGAATCCGGCAGAATTGAATCAGCAAATGTTTGGACAGATGATGTCACACTTAGATTTAAAAGCAAAACCATGTATGCCTGAAGATGTTGCGAACGTTTTATTATTCTTAGCAAGTGATGAATCCCGTGCAATTACCGGACAGGTTATCATTTCTGATTTTGGTAGCAGTCTGTAAAACATACATATAGTGGAAACATATGCCATAAGGCACTGCTTATAAAAAATAGGCTTCGCCTATTCAACTCCCCTGCCCCTCAATCTTGAGGGGTGGGGTTTCCTTTTAGTTACTTTTCTTTCATAATAGTCTTATGGATATCCTGCAAACCATTTTTAAAGACCATTATGAAGAAATGTTATATATTTTACATCCCCGTCAAGCTGTTATTGATAACGTTGACAAGATGATTAACTGTGGTGACCCCACATTTGGTGGGGCAATGTATGCCTGTTCCAAATGTGGAAACCTCAAATTTGTGCCTTTCCGATGTAAAAGCAGATTCTGCCCAACCTGTGGTGTCAAATACTGTCAGGACAGATCCAATTCCATGGCCTTTAAGCTTATTCAGTGTACTCACCGCCACTGTGTTTTTACCATTGACGAAGAACTCCGTCACTTTTTTCTTGAGGACCGTTCTCTTTTAGATTGCTTGTTTAACGCTGTCCTCTTGAATGGAATCCCCACATTCATTGCCTTATTACGGAAGGTGGTTTCTCTGACGATGGGTTTTGGCGTGTCGTTAAGCATTTAAACTATACCCTGCTTCGCAAGTCTTTCCAGACCGCTCTTCTGAACGAAATAGAAAAACATATCGGTACTTCCTTTAAAAAGACAAAAGCTCTCATTTACAAAAAAGACTCTAATGGTTTCTATGTTTATGCCAAACCTAACCTTTGCGATACCCAGACTGTTGTTAAATACATCAACCGTTATTTAGGACGTCCCGTGATTGCCTTAAGTCGTATTGATTCCTACGATGGAGAAAATGTCACTTTTCATTACAACCGGCACGAAGACAACGTCTTCGTTAAGAAAACCATACCTGCTCTGGATTTCATTTCTTTATTAATTCAGCATATACCTGAACCCCATTATAAAATGACTCGTTATTATGGCCTCTATGCCAGACATCACGATAACGATAAAAAGCTCAGAAAAGCCCTCCATCAGTCTAAACACAAATTCATTCTGAGTTATTCAAAATGGCGTAATAACATAGCTGCCTCTTTTGGTTATGATCCGTTATGTTGTTCCAAATGCAAATCCACTATGACTCTGACACATGTCGGATTCAGACCTTTTGGACATGCACTATTTTCTAGCTGAAGATGATGACTGGGATGGTGATGAACCGGAAGAAGGTTTCTATATAGACCT
>CAMGET010000220.1 GCA_946055175.1 uncultured Roseburia sp. | reverse complement strand
GCTGCGGAACCCATCATCTGGTTCATCGCCTCACTAATTGCACTTAAATGCAATTCTCCAAGCTCTCCGTCTGTATTCGTTCCATCTCCACCCATCATTAAGTCGGTGATAATTTTAACATCATTTTCCCGTAATACCAGAATATTACTTCCGTCTAATCCGACGGTATACGCAATTCGAATAAATACACAAGGTCTTTCGTATGCATCACAGATATCTGACCAAGTTGCAAATGATACAACCGGAGTTGAAATATCTACCTTACTGTTTACCAGCGATGACAACGTTGTCGCTGCTGTACCCATACTAATATTTCCAATTTCCCCAATTGCATCTTTTTCACTGTCTGATAAAGCATCTGCCATACCTGCAGAAGAACTTTCGCCAGGATTGTTTAATAATGCATTAATTTCTTCTTGTGATAAAGCACCATCCATCCTTACTGCTCCTCCCTTATCACTGATGTAATTCTTACTGCATAATTATTACCGGTTGCTCCCGGTAGAGCAGTAAATTTTTTGATATTACCAACATAGACATTTAAGTCCGAGTCAACCTCTCTGTCTAACCTGATAATGTCTCCCACCTGCAAATTAATAAAATCATCCACAGATATGGAGCTATTTCCAAGCACAGCCTTAATTGGAATCTGTACTCTTGAAATCAACGATTCTATCGTATCTGCATATACTGTCTCATCTTTTTCCTGAAGATTTGAATACCAGAATTTCGCGTTCAAACGGTCCATAACACTTTCTAACGTCAAATATGGAAGACAAATATTCATCAGTCCTTCTACATCGCCTATTTTAATATTCAACGTCACAAGTGCAATCATTTCTGTCGGTGAAACAATTTGTGCATATTGTGAATTGGTCTCTATTCTGTCCAATTTGGGATGTATCTCACACACATTACTCCACGGTTCTCTAAGAAGATTCACACATGTGTATAAGATTCGTTCCAATATGAGTAATTCAATTTCTGAAAACTCTCTTGTCTTATCCAACGGGTTTCCTACGCCCCCCAGCATTCGATCAACAATTGCATATCCGATATTCTCCGCCATTTCGATGATAATCGTTCCGGGAAGCGGTGCGACGCTCACTATGCTCAGCAAAACCGGATTGGACAATGCATTTGTAAATTCCTGATATGTAACAGCTTCCGAACTCATCACTTCAACCTGTACTGCTTTTCTCAGATAAACCGGTAAGTTCGTTGTAAGCAACCTTCCGTAATTTTCAAAGACGATTTCCAAAGTTCTCAAATGTTCTTTTGAAAACTTTGCCGGACGAGCGAAGTCATAATTTTTAACATGCTTCTCGTCTTTATCTTTTATCTCTTCTACATCAAGTTCCCCTGTGCTTAACGCCTGAAGCAAACTATCTATCTCACTTTGAGATAATACTTCACCCATTCTCTCTCACCACCTAAATCACCAAATTAATTATTACTGTGCTTTTACACTAGGGAAACTTACTCCAACTATAAAATCTGCCCCAAAAATATCCTGTAATGTTTTCAAAATATCCTGTTTCACATTTGCATATCCATCTGCCTTAAATTCATCAATGGTATATGTTGAAACAATACTGTTAATCTGATCTTTGATAATCCCGACTTTTGCGTCAAGTTTCTGAACGCCGCCATCTTTTGCGTTATATTCATCACTTTCCGTATTCAACAACAAACTAACTGTAAAAATAGCAAGATGATTTTTATCATTGCCATTGTCCTTCAGATTACACATGAATTCAGCATCAATATTATACTCTTTAATATTCTCAACCGGAACCTGAATATTCTTTCCGCTCTCCAGCTCCAAATCAATCGCATTGCATACCTTATTAATCAGTTCATTTGCTTTTTTCGTCTGCGGAATAATTGAGAAAGCCAAAATTGCAGTTAAAATCAAGTTTGCAAGTACCAGTGCAAGAATTAATACACTCAATAAATTTTTCTTCATTGTAAGCCTCCAAATATTAATCTGATAATTCAGAATAGTATGTATTATATATCTTTATTTCAACTCGTCTGTTCCTTGCGCGTCCCTCCGGTGTTGAATTATCGGCTATAGGAACGTATTCACCACGTCCGGAAGACTTTATGTGTGAAGGACTAATCAAAGTGATTTCACGTATATAATCTGCTACAGTCAATGCACGATACATAGAAAGAACATTATTATCCTCATACTTTGCAGATGAAATCGGCACATTATCCGTGTGTCCTTCAATCTCTATCATATTTTTGGAATAAGTCTGTAAAATTCGGCAAACTTTATCAAGCAGAGGATATACTTCAGATTTCAATTCTGATTTACCGGAATCAAATAGTAATGTTCCGCTTAAATTAAGCATAACATACTCAGCATTAAAATCCACTTCTATCTGATCTATAATACCATACTGCTCTGCAAGCTTTTCGATCGTCTCTGCCATTTCTTCCGATTCGGCAAGCGCATTCTCCTGAAATTCTTCTTTCAGATCTTTTTCGCCTTCCTCTTCTTCCTCACTTTTTGAGTTTGCTGCTTCATTATAATAAATATCATATAAAGGTAATTGACTGATTCCTGAGGAAACCATTTCCCCATCACCAATTGTAGCTCCACCACTCGGAAGAATACTAAAGCTGCTTTGTAAAGATGCAATAACAAGTTCAAACTGTTCCTGATTTACACTTGACATTGAGAAAAGCAATACGAAAAAGGTCAAAAGCAGATTCATCAAATCACTAAATGTGGTCATCCACGCCGGAGCCCCTTTTGGTGGTTCTTCCTGCCTTTTTTTCGCCATTATGCTTCACCTCCGCCGGCCTCTTCTGTCTGGGTATCACGTGCAGAAGGTGCTAAGAATGACTTCAGTTTTTCTTCAATGATTCGTGGATTTTCTCCTGCCTGAATAGAAAGAAGTCCTTCCACTGTTATATCTTTAACCATCATTTCAAGTTCATGGTTTACTTTCAATTTCGATGCTACAGGATTGCATAACCAGTTTGCTATTAAAGAACCATATAAGGTTGTCAACAAAGCAACTGCCATTGCAGGGCCGATTGCTGATGCATCTTCCAGGTTTTTCAACATGTCTACCAGACCAATCAGGGTACCAATCATACCCCATGCAGGGCCCAACTCTGCCCACTTTTCCCATACGCCGATGACCGATTTATGGCGGGCTTCCACATTATTTAAGTCCGTTTCCAAAATCCCCCGTACTAATTCGGGATCTGTACCATCTACAACCAACATGACACCTTTTTTCAAGAATGGGTCCTCAATATTATTTGCAGCTTCTTCTAATGCCAAAAGTCCTTCTTTTCTGGCCACATTCGCAAGTTCAATAATATTACGAATGGATTCTGATGGATCGATTACTCGTTCAGAGAAAATCAACGTAATTCCTTTAAAGCCTCTAATGAAATCTTTTAACTTATAAGATGCCAAAACACCGGATATAGAGCCACCAAATGTAATGACAATAGACGGGTAGTTATAAATACCCGCCAATCCGGCTACACCACCATTTGAGAATACGCCATACAGAAACATGACTACACCCAACAACATACCTGCTATTGAACCAATATCCAAAATATTCCACCTGCCATCCTGTTTATTCTTATGTCGGACAATTGTTTTTTTCTATGTGACCACTGATTATACAACAATCCTTATACATGATTTTACTAAATTTCTGTTCAAATGTCTACTTACTTTTACAAAATATTGTGTCTTTTGACATATTTTTTCAAAATTTACTACAATTTTTTAAAAAAATAACAAAACCGTATAGCACGGCCTCT
>CAMGET010000219.1 GCA_946055175.1 uncultured Roseburia sp. | reverse complement strand
TTAAGAGGAAAATAGATGTCATTTTCAAGTGGAGTAAAGAAAGAACTTTTCCTTCATGTGGGAAAGAGCAGACACTGCCAACTGGCGGAACTTGCGGCTTTGCTTGCATGGCAGACGGATAACGAACTTTTGGAAGAAAAAGTGAGAGTACTGCTGCACAAACTTTTTTCTGTCAGTTGTTTGGAAGAAGATAAAAAACGCGTGTATGAAGCTGTGAAGATGTGGGATGATGAAAAAGACATGCCATGTGTGACGGGCGAAGTCGATGGCATTTTGCTTCAGCAATCTTGCTGTAAACGGGCCTTTATACGAGGGGCTTTTCTGGCAGGAGGATCGATTAGTAATCCAAACAAATCCTATCACTTTGAAGTAGTCTGTCAGCAAAATAAGCAGGCTATGCAGCTGCAGGATATGATTAACAGCTTTGGCATGGATGCAAAGATTGTAGAACGAAAGAAACATTATGTTGTGTATTTAAAAGAGGGCTCACAGATCGTAGATATTTTAAATGTCATGGAAGCCCATGTGGCATTAATGAATTTGGAAAATGTCAGAATCTTAAAAGAAATGAGAAATTCGGTGAACCGCAAGGTCAATTGCGAGACGGCGAATATCAGTAAAACAGTGAATGCAGCAGTAAAGCAGGTGGAAGATATCGTTTATCTAAGGGATACGGTAGGCCTTAACAGTCTACCGGAGAATTTAAGGGAGATGGCGCAACTGCGCCTGGAGTATCCGGAAGCACCGCTTAAGGAACTGGGAACGTATTTGAATCCGCCTGTAGGCAAGTCAGGTGTTAATCACAGACTACGGAAAATCAGCATGATTGCTGAGGCACAAAGACAGTAGAGGTTTTGGATGAAAAAATTATTATTTGTATTTAATCCTTTCTCGGGAAAGGCTCTGATTCGCAACTGCTTATTAGATATTGTAGATACTATGGTAAAAGCAGATTATGAGGTGACGATTTATCCGACACAGCGTGCCGGTGATGCGAAGGAAAAAGTGCAGGAATATGCTCCGGGTTATGATTTGATTGTATGCAGCGGAGGAGATGGAACCTTGGATGAAACGGTATCCGGAATCATGAATTGCGGGAAAAGGGTTCCGCTCGGATACATTCCGGCCGGAAGCACCAATGACTTTGCTACGTCTATCGGAATCCCGAAGGATATGGAAGCAGCAGCTTTTGATGCAGTAAACGGAGAGCCGTTCCCATGTGATATCGGAAGGTTTAATGATAAAAACTTTGTGTATGTGGCAGCGTTTGGTCTGTTTACGGAGGTCTCCTATAAAACAAGCCAGGAGTGGAAAAACGTGCTTGGTCATGCTGCATATATTCTGGAAGGAATTAAGAGCCTTCATGAAATCCCTGCCTTTCTTATACAGGTAGAGTTTAATAACTGCTGTATTCAGGATGAATTTATATATGGAATGATTACAAATTCCACATCAGTAGGTGGTTTTACAGGTATGACCGGGACGAATGTGCAGCTTGATGATGGCGTTTTTGAAGTGACTTTAATAAAGAAACCGAGAAATCCGATAGAATTAAATGAAATCATTGCATCTCTGGTAAACTTAGTAGACGACACAAATATGATTTACTCTTTTAAAACGGAACGTGTGAAGTTTACTGCCAAACAAGAAATACCGTGGACTCTGGATGGAGAATATGGTGGAAACCATGTGGAAGTTGAAATTGAAAATTTAAAACAGGCAGTTGATATTCAAGTTCGAAAGGAACGAAAAATATAACTTTATTTTTCAGATAAAGTAAGATATAATACGGAATAGAGAACATATTAATATTTAGGAGGATGACTTATGTTAGTATCTGCAAAAGAAATGCTGGAAAAAGCAAAGGCTGGCCATTATGCTGTAGGACAGTTCAACATCAATAACCTTGAATGGACAAAATCAATTCTTTTAACCGCACAGGAATTAAAATCACCTGTTATCTTAGGTGTTTCAGAAGGCGCCGGAAAGTATATGACAGGATTTAAGACAGTTGCTGCTATGGTGAAGGCAATGGATGAAGAATTGGGAATTACAGTTCCGGTAGCATTACACTTAGATCATGGTACATACGAAGGATGTTATAAATGTATCAAAGCCGGATTCACATCTATCATGTTTGACGGTTCACATTATCCAATCGAAGAAAACGTGGCTAAGACAACCGAATTAGTAAACATTGCACATGCAATGGGCATGTCCATTGAAGCTGAGGTAGGAGCAATCGGTGGAGAAGAAGACGGTGTTGTTGGAACAGGTGAATGTGCAGATCCTGCAGAATGTAAGATGATAGCAGATCTTGGTGTAGATATGCTTGCAGCAGGTATTGGAAATATTCATGGTAAATATCCGGCAAACTGGGCAGGTCTTAGCTTTGAAACATTAGATGCAATTCAGCAGAAGACCGGTGATATGCCACTTGTTCTTCATGGAGGTACAGGCATCCCGGCAGATATGATTAAGAAAGCAATTTCTCTTGGTGTTGCTAAGATTAATGTAAATACAGAGTGTCAGTTATCTTTCCAGGAAGCTACACGTAAATATATTGAAGCCGGAAAAGACTTAGAGGGCAAGGGCTTTGATCCTCGTAAGTTATTAGCTCCGGGTGCAGAAGCAATCAAAGCTACTGTAAAAGAAAAAATGGAATTATTTGGTTCTGTAGGTAAGGCAGAATAAGAAAGCGTGCGGGGCGTTCCAAGTGATTTGGGATGCCCTTTTTTAAAAAAACGACTTATTAGTTGACAAGATAAATAATAAGTAATATATTAGTAAAACAATAAATGCTTTAAGGAAGGAAATTTTAAATGAGCGAGAAAGAGTATTGTAATGTAGCGGAGATTTTTGGTGAAAATGTATTCAATGATTCCGTAATGCAGGCTCGTCTGCCCAAGAAGGTTTATAAAAAGCTTCATGAAGTGATGGAAGAAGGCCGTGAACTGGATCTCGAAACGGCTGACGTAGTGGCACATGAAATGAAAGAATGGGCAATCGAAAAAGGAGCAACACATTATACCCACTGGTTTCAGCCACTTACAGGCGTAACTGCTGAAAAACATGATTCCTTTATTACAGCACCTATGGAGAACGGAAAAGTATTAATGAGCTTTTCCGGAAAAGAGTTGATAAAGGGCGAATCAGATGCATCGTCTTTCCCTTCCGGTGGTCTTCGTGCCACGTTTGAGGCAAGAGGATATACGGCATGGGATTGTACATCACCGGCGTTTGTCAGACAGGATGCAGCAGGTGCAGTGCTTTGCATCCCTACAGCATTCTGCTCCTATACAGGGGAGGCGTTAGACCAGAAAACGCCGCTTTTGCGATCTATGGAAGCAATTAATGAACAGGCTTTGCGTCTCATTCGCTTATTTGGCAATACCACATCAAAGAGAGTGACTCCGTCTGTCGGACCGGAGCAGGAATACTTTTTGGTGGATAGAGAAAAATATTTACAGAGAAAAGACTTAATTTTTACCGGACGTACCTTGTTTGGTGCAATGCCGCCAAAAGGTCAGGAAATGGACGATCATTATTTCGGAAGTATTCGTGAGCGGATTGCTGCCTATATGAAGGACGTGAATGTGGAATTGTGGAAACTGGGTGTATCCGCTAAGACGCAGCATAACGAAGCGGCTCCGGCACAGCACGAGCTTGCACCGATTTATGCTCCGGCAAATATCGCAGTAGACCATAACCAGTTGATTATGGAAACACTTAAAAAAGTAGCTGGTCGTCATGGATTGCAATGTCTCTTGCATGAAAAGCCATTTGCAGGTGTGAATGGTTCCGGTAAGCATGATAACTGGT
>CAMGET010000218.1 GCA_946055175.1 uncultured Roseburia sp. | reverse complement strand
ACGTATCAGGAAGTGCATTTTTCAAGAGGCGTTTCACTTCGGATGCTTTCGGATCTGGTTTGCCCTGATTGTGATGAAAATCTGGAATTGGAAGCGTCTGAAATCCTACATAATGAGATCATGGAAGGAAAACTGACCTGCCCGAAATGCGGACGGACCTACTATATTCGGTATGGATTTCTTGCAGATGCACCTATCACTGAACTTGAAAACAGAGATGCAGTTGCTGAGATGGTAAATCAATACTTGGAACAAAATGATGAACATTATATTTTAAAGATACGTGAGATTTTTCAAAAAATGTCAGAAATCACAAGCGAAAATATTGTAGGGGCGAAAAATGTCCTGATTGATGGAGAAAGCTGTGAATTCCTAAATAGTTCCATCTTGAGAACGATTCCAAAGGATGCACGATTATTTGTGCGCACAGGAGAAAATATTACCATGAAGTTATTTCTGGAGGACATTTTCCCGAAGGATACTGTCTTTTTTTCGGGAGATATTCAAAATGCGCCATTTAAGGTCCCTATGGATTATGTTTTTTTGCAGGATTATGATGTGGATTTACATTTTAAGAAGCGATATGAATGTTATCCATATCTCAAAGCCAATGTGAATGTGGATTGCTTTAAGGCGCTTATTTACGGAAACCAGAATCCATTTCCGGATGAAAACTCCTTTTTAGAAGATATGAAAAAACTGGGGTTCCAAGAAAAATCCGTTTATAAGACGGGTAAAATATTAATGAAAAAAGATTCCTTCGATATGACGATTATAGATAAGAAGGATGATATGGAAATCGAATATGCATTCTATTCTTTCAAAACCTTGGGTTAACTCAAGGTTTTTTTGTTTTTTCTCCCTCAAGCGATGAAAAAAACATGATTGACATGGGCTTTACCCAATCCAATAAAATAAACGCATCAAATGAAACAAGTATGATTGTTGAAAGAGGAGGAAAAAGAATTGAAAGAATATGGTAAGAAACATTTATTGGAATTTATATGGGTAGGATTAACATCGGTACTTTTTTCGGCAGTATTTGTCGGAATCAGTCTTGTGCTTCAGGAGGCGATTGACTCTGCAATTGCGGGAAATGTGGAAAAAGCAGTTTGGCTATCAGCAGGTTTTATTGTCATATTTGCATTTGTTTACTGGCTGCAGGCATTCAGTCTGGTAAAACTGAATCAAAAAGTGATGGGAGAAATCAGGGGCAACATCGTAAAAAAGATTCTATGCAAGAACACGATGGAATTTAAAGAATATAAGGAAACAGATTACATTTCCTTGTTTCAGAATGATGTGAAAAAAATTGAAGATACCTATCTTAATACTTTTTTTTCTATCATTTCTGCCACAATGCAGCTGCTATTGGCGATTGTTGTGATGACACATTATTCCTGGATATTTACGGTGGTCATGATAGGAATGATGGTACTAATGTTTCTGGTACCGGCAGTTTTTTCAAAAAAGTTATCACAAGCAAACGAGGAAGTTTCTAAAGCGCAACAGACTTTAACAGAAGGACTTAGTGAGGTTGTATTTGGATATGAAGTAATCAAATCTTTTCAAAAGGAAAACTATCGAATCTCTATTTTTGAAGGGCGCAACCAACTGATGCAAAGAAAAGCAAAAAAACTAGAGTTGTGTAAACAGGCAAATAGTGGTGCATCCAATGTACTGGCATTTTCCATGCAAATGGTAATCTGTGTATTAGCAGGCTGGTTTATCTGCCAGGGGAAAATGAGCTATGGAAGTATGGTTGGTGTCATTCAGGCTTCAGGAAGTATTACGAGCCCACTATTTCAGCTATTTGCATGGATTCCGGTGCTTAAATCCTTTCATCCAATCTGGGAGAAGATAGCATCCTATACCAAATGTAATGAGGATGAGAGCCAAAACTTGAAAGAAACTGCAGGCAGCCGAAATACATGGGAGAAAATTACACTTAGAAATGTAGATTTCGCCTATCCAAACGAGGAAAAACAGGCACTTACCGACATTAATCTAACAATAAAACGGGGAAAGAAATACCTGATTGTCGGAGAGAGTGGCGGAGGAAAATCTACGCTTATTAATGTACTATGTGGAAATTTTATTCCGCAAAAGGGAGAAATCCTAATAGATGGAGTCCAATTGCAAGGCACTGTTCCATTTCTTAAGAAATTATCATCTGTTGTTTGGCAGAATATCTTTTTATTTAATGAGAGCATTTCAGACAACATTTTAATGGGTGACCGGGAAAACGAACGATTGAATCAGGTAATTACAAGAGCCAGAATCGAGGATTTGGTAACGGAAAAGGGAATAGGATTTTTGGTAGGCAGTAACGGAGACCAGTTATCCGGAGGACAAAAACAGCGAATTGCGATAGCAAGAGCATTGTATGCAAAAAAAGATATTCTGGTATTGGATGAAGGAATCAGTGCATTGGATCCTGAAACAGCAAAGGAAATTGAAACTGACATTTTAGGCGAAGAGGGCAAGACTGTGATATCAATTTCACATCATGTTTTGCCCGATTTATTAAAGATGTATGATGAAGTTTGGGAAGTAAAGGAAGGAAAACTGAATATATTAAATTTTATATAAGAATGTGATACAATAGAACCAGATACAATGGGGAGGTATTCATATGTCTATAGCAAGAAAAATTTTTGGTACAACGATTCGTTCCATACTGGTTGTCCTATTCGCGATGATCATCGTTTTGGTAAATTCAGTAGTGCCAACCTATGCACGAATGGCAGACAGCATGCTTGGAGGAATCAACACAAAAATTGATAACTCGAAGGTGGATACGACAGGTCTGGACCTTGAATACAACAAGGCAGACTATACTGCAGAGTCTATTAAGGCAGCAGAGGCCGAATTACACCAGAGGATTGCGGATGAAGGAACCATCCTGCTTAAAAACGAGGGGAATGTTCTTCCGATGTCTGCGGATACAACCTTCAGCTTCTTTAGTGTAAACTCAGCCACGGTTTCGGCTGCTGATTCAATGGTAGGTGGCAGAAAGTTAACGGATCTTTTTGCCGGAGCAGAGGTAGGAATCAACGAAAGACTTATGAATTTCTACAATGAACAGACACAAAGCTACGGATTGGCGTCCGGCTCTATTTCTTTTGGTGATGCGGAGGACTTTTCCATTAATGAGGTGCCGCTTTCTGTGATTAAGGATAATGCGGAGGTAATGGCATCGCTTAAGGGTACAGTTCCTGTTTACTTTTTAAAGAGAGTTGCGGGCGAGGGTCGTGATATGCCTCGTTCCATGTACAATCATGCTGATAATGAAATAGACCAGGCAAAGAGTTATCTGGAACCGGATTCTACGGAGCTTGAAATTCTTTCATATTTAAATGATAATTTTGAGAATGTTATTTTAGTGACCAATTCAAATGCTGCACTTGAGCTTGACTGGGTAAAAGATTATCCAAACATTAAAGCGGTGTTATCCTGTACTGCAATCGAGGCAATTCCTTACATCCTTAGCGGTCAGGCGAATCCTTCCGGCAGGACGGTGGATACGTTTGCTGCTGATGCATCAAAATCTCCGGCTGCACAGAATTTTGGTGATTATCAGTATTCCGATGAAAGCGGAAGCATGACAAAATACAATTATGTATCTTATGCAGAAGGCATTTATGTAGGTTACAAATATTATGAAACCCGCTATGAGGATGTCATTTTAGCACAGGGAAACGCAGGGAACTTCGATTACGATTCAGAGGTTGTATATCCATTTGGTTATGGTCTTTCGTACACAACATTTGAGTGGTCAGATATGACAACAAGCTGGGCGAATGATGTTTGCACGGTAGAGAT
>CAMGET010000217.1 GCA_946055175.1 uncultured Roseburia sp. | reverse complement strand
ATTACGGAGCATGATGGAATTTTTGGCATTGAAAAAGGCGATTGGGAGAATGAAAGAAAACTTCGTTCCATGCAGGCTGAACTTTCGGATAATCAAATAAATAAGGAAGCGCAGCTTTTGTATGGCAGCTCTGACAAGTACGGTATTTATCAGTTGAAGCATAATCCGGAGTTGAAACATCTGCGGTTTGAAGGTACAGAGTCTTTAAAGCGTATGGGTATTACAAAGGACAATTTTGATGCTATCAAGCCAGAAAATTATGAACTGATTTATGTAGGAAATCTGTCTGAACTGCAAGAGCAGACAGAGGGCGAAATGCTGGAAGCAATCTATGAGAAATTCAATATAGACCACCCGGAAGATTACAGAGGGCATTCCCTGTCTGTCAGTGATATTGTGGTCCTGCATCAGAATGGGAAAAACAGTGCTCATTTTGTGGATTCCTTTGGATTTACCGGACTTTCTGATTTTATGCAGACTTTGGAGGGAGTAAAAGAGCAGGAAGCGGAGATTGACACCTCTGGACAGGATGTCCAGAAGTCAGAGCCGGAGAAACAGGAGCTGGAGACTTCGGACAACACGTTGGAAGATGGGGATGAAATCATTGACCTTGGTGATGAAAAGGAACAGGTGCTTGCAGATATGAAGAAATCCTTGGAGATTGGGGAAGAAACCGAGCTTGCCTTTCAGATTGCAGACCGCTATATCAGTATCCAAGAGGTGGATGGAGGCTATGATTATTCCATTATGGGAGCCGATTATAAGGAGATTGACGGTGGAGTTTATGACAATCCGGATGTGACAATTAGGGAGGCACTGACAGACATCATAGATGATTTGAAATCCGCTCCAGACCATAACGGAGCGAAAGGGAGTATTAAGGAAAAGGATGAGCTGATACCGATTGATTATGATGGATTGATGGAAAAGGTTGAGGAAGCCAATGAAGTTGTACCAAAAAATCAAGAGAGCAGCATCATAGCAGATTTCAGGGCAAAGACCAATGAAATGTTCCATGACATTAGTGAAATGAATCCGGCAGAAATAGAAGAAACGATAAAATGCCATGTACAGGCAAAGATTGATGAGTATGATATTGATGCCACAATCATTGATGCTGTTGTTGTAGGAAGCAGGTGTAGAGGTTTGGAGAAGGACAGCTCTGATCTTGATGTGGTAGTGGAACTTTCTACGAATGAGAGAGAGGATGACTTATTCAATGCGTTTAATGAGGACGGGTTACATATCGGTGAGGTAAAGGTTGACATCAATCCGATTACTGCCCAACGTACCGGAACACTGGAAACGTATCTGCCACAGGCTGAGAAGTATTTGGAGAGCATCCGGCAGGAAAGGGAGCAGGAGCTGACACAACAGATGCATACACAGGGCGAAATGAAGAAAGAAGAGGTTGAAGTAACATTGATGGTATCCGAGTGTGGAGAATTTCATAATTTGGGAGAATTTTATGAGAATATTCCCACAGTAGAGGAGGCAATCGCTATCTGGAAACAGATACCGCCAGAACGAATGCATGGCATTCCTGCAATCGGCATCAATGTTCACAGACCGGGAGAAGAAAACTATATGGATGACGAAGTTGACCTGTTATCGGGTAACCGGATTGATCTGGAGATATTAGAACATATCCCAAGTATAACCAGTGAACCGAAGGCTATGGAAGTCATTGCAGAGCTTGTAGCAAAGCTGCCTGAAATGGAGATAGATGGTGTCATGTCTGAAGATATGGAAGCAAAGGTATGGGAGAAACGTATGCCGGATTTGACACCTGCAGAACAGCTTGCTGTGGAAATTGACCGTTTCAGCCATGATTATGATATTTATTCCTACCGCAACAACAACCCAAATATGACGGAAAGCGTGTCAGAGATTTCCGAGATGATAGTTCAAGGGAATACGGAGCCTATTACAGACTGGTTGAACGAGGTTATTTCCGAGGGAGCTTTGCCGGACGAAATGCAAAGGGCAAAAGTATTGCTGGAAAAATTGGCTGAATACAAGCCTCTTGCCAAGATTGAAGAAATGGAAGAACAAAATTATAACATGATTGACAATGTGCTGAATAATGGTGCAGAGAAAGCACAGAGGGAAGCAAACAAAATGAATCCGGAACAATCTGCGGTAAAAGTTTCCTTAAAAGCTCGATTGGCTGAGAAAAAAGCACAGGTAGCTGGTTCTGGACAGGAACATGAAGTACAGGAAAATACAAAGAAAAATCAGAGGGAGATATAAGCGATGAATAATAAATTTACAGTAGAAGAAGTCAATTTAATCTGCATTTTTGAGTGTAAGAGCAGGACAAAGGTTATAAGTGATATTAAAAAAGCGATTAAGCATTTGGATGATGATGAAATGGTAGAATTGTCAAATCGGGTAGTTGACAAGTTGGATGATATGACAGATAAAGAATTCGCAGAGATGGAGTTTGTAGTAACGGAATAGAAATAGTTTTGCTGGCAGAGCATGGATATGGATGTGTTTTGCCAGTATAAATTATATTAGCTTGACACAAAAATATTACGGGTGTAATATTTAACGTGGTAGAAATTTTTTTATCTTAAAATCTTACAAGTATAATATTAAAGATGAGTAGGATATATATTTTGTAAAGAACGGAGGTTAGACAAAGGTGAAGCGTAGAGCAAGAAGGAAAAAGAAACAAAGAATGACAATTTGCTTGACGGTATTTGTGTTGGGAATAACGTTTATTGGAGCTATTGTATGTATTGGCATTTTGTATAGAAAGCAAAATACATTGGTTTCTCCAGAAGAACTTTTAGTTGAATATATGAATCATATTCCAAAGCAGGAGTATGAAGAAATGTATGCGATGTTAAACATTGAAGCATCAAGAAATATAAGTCAGGATGATTTTGTAAAGCGAAATTCGGCTATTTATGAAGGTATTGAAGTGGACAATATGGAGATTGAAGTTACAGCATATGATGAGGAACGAAAAGCAGTAACTTATCAAACTTCTTTTGATACGGTAGCAGGTAATATCAGTTTTGAAAATGAGGCAATTTTTCAGAAGGACGAAGAGGGATATGAGTTGGTATGGGACGATTCACTGATCTTTCCGAAATTAGGTTCAACAGACAAGGTAAAGATTTCTACCACGCAGGCAAATCGAGGGGATATTTTGGATAGAAATGGGCGGGTTCTTGCCGGAAAAGGCGTTGCATCTTCGGTTGGAATTGTACCGGGAAAATTGGAAGACAGAGATGAAGCTATTCAGCAAATAGCAGAGTTGTTGGAAATTGAACCAGAAGTGATTGAAAAGATACTGTCTGCAAAGTGGGTAAAAGAAGATTCCTTTGTACCAATTAAAACGATTCCTAAAGTGGCAGAAATTGAGTTAATGAAAATCGAGCCGGATGAAGAGGTGTTGAAAGAGAATGAAAGACAAAAAAAATTGCTTGAAATTCCGGGAGTGATGATATCTGACACTGAGGTGCGAGAGTATCCATTAGGTGAGGCAGCTGCGCATTTAGTAGGTTATGTACAGAGTGTTACCGCAGAAGATTTAGAGAACCATGCGGGAGAGGGATATACAGCCAATAGCGTAATGGGTAAAAGCGGAATGGAAGGTTTATTTGAAAAAGAACTGAAAGGACAAAACGGCTGCGACATTTATATTGTAGATTCTAATGGGAACAAGAAAGCGGAACTTGCGAGCATATTTGTACAGGATGGAAAGGACATACAACTAACTATAGATGCTGAACTTCAGAGGTCATTATATGAGCAGTTTAAAGAAGATAAAAGTTGTTCTGTAGCGATGAACCCATATACAGGAGAAGTTTTGGCTTTGGTCAGTAC
>CAMGET010000216.1 GCA_946055175.1 uncultured Roseburia sp. | reverse complement strand
ATGAAGATATTGTTCGTATTATGACAAACCTTTGCTTTGAGCCAAAGATTGATGGTGATGTATTAACATTGCAGATTCCGGCCTATCGTGAAGACATGGAAGGATATCAGGATGTGGCTGAAGAAGTAATCCGTATGTATGGCTATGACCATATTGTGCCAACATTTATGCCAACTGCTCAAGTGACAATGGGTGGAGAAAATGTAACTCAGAAGACAGAAATGCGTTTAAAGAAAGCCCTTTGTGGGGTTGGAGCTTATGAATGTATCCATTATTCTTTCTTTTCACCATCTGATTTGGATTTACTTCGATTACCGGAGAATGCAAAAGAACGCCATGCAATCCGTATCATGAATCCAATCAGCGAAGAGTTGTCTCTTATGAGAACGACATTGGCTGCTTCTATGATAAATGCAGTTGTACGAAATCAGAAGAAGGGCAATTTAGAAGGAAGGTTATTTGAAATTGCAAAGAAGTTCCTTCCAAAGGAGTTACCATTAACAGAATATCCGGATGAACGCCAGACACTCTGCGTTGCAGCTTTTGGAGCAAATGAAGATTTCTTTACAATGAAGGGAATCGCAGAGAAGGTATCCGAAGTCCTTCATTTAGAATTCATATATGAAAATACGAAAAAGACATTCTTACATCCTTACCAGACAGCAAGTATTAGTTGTAACGGAGAAGAAATTGGTTACTTTGGTAAACTGGCCTATGATATTGCAGAGGAATGTGATCTTCGTACAGCAGTATATTTAATGGAAATTGATTTGGAGACTTTATCTAAGTGGTATGGAAAGAAAGCGATGTTTAAACCATTGCCTAAATTCCCGGAGGAACAGCGTGATTTGGCTATTGTTGTAGACAAAACCATCACTTGTGGTGAAATCGAAGAAACCATGAAGGAAGCATGCAAATATATCACCAGCATTAAATTGTTCGATATCTATGAAGGTGCACAGATTGGCGAAGACAAGAAGAGTATGGCATTTACTGTATTGTTTACACCAAAGGAAGAAGCATTTGGTGCAGAATCTGTGGATGGATTTGTGAAAAAGATATTAAAACAAATGAACAAGAAATTTGGAGCGGAGTTAAGAAGTTAATATGGAACAATTATTGAAATCCGATTTTTATTATGACTTACCGGAAGAACTGATTGCCCAGGACCCATTGGAAGACCGCTCGAGTTCCAGATTGATGGTATTAGATAAAAATACCGGTGAAATCAGACACAAGGTTTTTAGAGATATTGTTTCTTATTTAGAACCTGGTGATTGCCTGGTCATTAATAACACAAAGGTGATTCCTGCGCGTCTGTATGGCGCAAAGGAAGGCACCGATGCCAAAATAGAAGTGCTGTTATTAAAAAGACGCGAAAATGATATCTGGGAGACATTAGTGAAACCGGGTAAGAAATGTAAAATCGGAACCAGAATTATTTTTGGGGAAGGATTATTAGTCGGGGAAGTTATCGACATTGTAGAAGAAGGAAATCGTTTGATTCAATTCCACTATGAGGGTATTTTTGAAGAAATTCTGGATAAGCTAGGGCAAATGCCGCTTCCACCGTATATTACGCACCAATTAAAGGATAAAAACCGTTACCAGACGGTTTATGCGAAATATGATGGCTCAGCAGCTGCACCAACGGCAGGACTTCATTTTACACCGGAGCTATTGAAACAGGTTCGTGATATGGGAGTTGAAATAGCTGAAGTTACACTTCATGTAGGACTTGGAACCTTCCGACCGGTAAAAGAGGACAATGTACTGAATCATCATATGCACTCAGAATTTTATCGTATCGAACAGTCTGAGGCTGATAAGATTAATAGGGCAAAAACAGAAGGCCACAGAATTATTTCTGTTGGTACAACCAGTACCAGAACTTTGGAGTCCGCTGCAGATGAGCATGGTTTTTTAACAGAAAAAAGCGGCTGGACGGAAATCTTTATCTATCCGGGATATCAATTTAAAGTGATTGATGCATTAATTACGAACTTTCATTTGCCGGAATCAACTCTTGTAATGTTAGTCTCTGCATTGGCAGGAAGAGAACATGTATTACATGCTTATGAAGAGGCAGTAAAAGAGAAGTATCGTTTTTTTAGCTTTGGCGATGCCATGTTTGTTTGTGATTTGTCAAAATAAGCATAGCTGAAAAGAGTACTTGTAATGCTGATTGAGTTGGTATAAAATATAGATATATAAAGGTGTTGGAGGTCGAAACATGGAAGAAAAAAGACGTAATAAGCGACTGGATTTGGATGTGTCTGTTCAATTGGAACGGTTAGATGAAGATGGTGTTACCACTTTAAAATATATCCATGTTGATGTAACAGATATTTCTCGTAGTGGTTTAGGATTTACCTCACGTCAGGAATTAGCAGTTGGTACCTATTACGATACAAAAATTCAAATTTGGACAAAAGAAGTTGTAGATGCTGTTGTTGAGATTGTTCGTTGTGATAAAACAGATGATGTTTACAAATATGGGTGTGTTTTTATCGGAATGACAGATGTTGACGCATTAAAGATTGATATCTATCAGATTTTTAATGACCTATAGAAAAAAGGAAGCTGTAAAAGCTTCCTTTTTTATCTTTCATAAACAGTATAATGATATTTTTCTAATAATTCCCGGCTCTTATCTAAAGATAACTGATCATACATTTCAAGTCTTAAAACGCCTTCTTCAAATTCCCGGTTATGAATGATTCCAATGTTTTTTATACTTAAATTGTTGCTGGCAAGAATCGTAGCAACAGTAGCGATTCCCCCTGCTTCATCTATTAAATCCAGATAGATTTCGTATACCTTATTAATAATGCCTTTGCTCTTTATGTTGAAGGAGTCACGGTAGTCTTTCGCTGCCTGAAAATCTTCCAAAAGAACTTCACTATTTGCATTAGCAATATCTGTTTTTGTTTTCAATAATACTGAGATATAGTCATTAATCAGTTCCACGATTTGCTCCTGATTTGAAAGACAAATGCTTTGCCACATCACTGGTGAAGAGGAGGCAATACGTGTTAAATCTCTAAAACCGCCGGCAGCTATCGTCTTCATGGTTTCCTGTTCGTCATCCAGATTTTTTACAAGGTTGACAAGCGAATAAGCGATGATATGTGGCAGATGGCTGATAGCCGCAGTCGAATGATCATGGGTTTTGTAGTCTAAAACCAATGGTATTGCACCAAGTGTTGAGACAAAAGTGCACATATCTTCAATCGTTTCATTTGAAGTCTTTGCTGTTGGAGTAATAATATAGTAAGCATTTTCTAACAAATATTCATTGGCATTACAAAGCCCGGTTTTCTCGGAGCCGGCCATCGGGTGACCACCAATAAAATTCGTTTCCATATCAAGAGCAATGACCTCACGATGTATATCTGATTTCACGCTGCCTACATCTGTAATGATGCAATTCGGCTTTATATTGCCTTTTAACTGACGTAAATATTCTATATTTTTTTGAACCGGAGTGCATAAAAAGATGCAGTCACAGTCATAAAAATCTGAAATAGAACACATCTGCTCATTTTCAATTAAACCCATCTGAAATGCTTCTGAAATAGTTTCCTGATGACCGGAGAGTGCAAAAAGTTTTGCTTTTGGGTATTCAATATGTATTTTTTTTGCAATTGATCCGCCGATTAATCCTAAACCTATAAAGCCTACTTTATTTAAAGTCATATGGAAACCTCACAAATGATTCTGTTATTCAGATATTAATACAAATGATAATATAAATCAATTCAAATGTAAAAGTCAACACACTAAAGTGAAAAAGTGATTGAAAAATAATGTTAATTTTGTGTAAACAAACTGAGAAAAAACGTATTA
>CAMGET010000215.1 GCA_946055175.1 uncultured Roseburia sp. | reverse complement strand
GATGCTTAGTGCATTGTTTTCCATTACAAGCAATGTTGAACGAATAAGTGATCATGCGATGAATATTGCCGAATATATCAGCATGATTGAAGAAAAGAGGATAAGCTTTTCAAATCAGGCATTAAGTGAAATTGACGAGATGCAGGATGTTTGCCATAAATTATTTGAATTGTTGGAAGAGATGCCGCGGGATGTAGTGGAGTGGCATGACAAGGTGGCGTGTATGGAACAGCACATGGATGATTTGACGATTGATTACCGTGATAATATGTTTGCACGAATCCAAAAAGGGTGCTGCTCTGATGAAGGAAGTATTCTGTTTTCAGAAATGTTGACAGACTTTGAACGAATTGGTGATCATGCCCTTAATATTTCCGAACAGATACTGGCGATGGAAATGGCTAAAAATAAGTAGTTATAGAGGGAGAAATTAAAATGATTTTATTAGAAATTTTTTTATTGGCAATTGGCTTTGCCATGTTAGTAAAGGGAGCAGACTGGTTTGTAGACGGTACATCCGGCATGGCCAGAAAGTTAGGAATACCACAACTGGTAGTCGGACTTACGATTGTAGCAATGGGTACGAGTGCGCCGGAGGCAGCGGTCAGTATTACGGCTGCACTGAAAAACAATGCAGGGATTGCTATTGGAAATGTAATAGGAAGTAATATTTTGAATATTCTTATTATTTTAGGAGTTACGGCGGTCATCACAACGGTTGCGATTCAAAAATCTACATTATATGTAGAGATTCCGTATATGCTGGTAGTAACGATCGTACTTATTTTGATGGGACTGGATGGAAAGGTGTCCCGTATAGAAGGCATTCTTTTATGGGGAATGTTTCTGATTTATCTGGCATATTTATATTATCTTGCAAAGAAGGGAAAAGAAGAAAAGGAGGAAGTAGAAGAAAGCATTTGGAAATTGATTGTAAGTGCCATATTAGGCGGTGCCATCGTTGTATGGGGAAGTGATATTACAGTAGATGCGGCTACTAAAATTGCACAGATTCTTGGAATGAGTGAACGATTTATCGGACTTACCATTGTAGCACTCGGGACTTCTCTTCCAGAACTTGTCACCTCTGTTACGGCTGCCAAAAAAGGAAATGCAGACATTGCCATTGGCAATATCGTAGGAAGCAATATTTTCAATATTTTATTTGTAATCGGTACGGCAGCACTTATTATTCCTGTACCATATACGACCGGTTTCCTTATGGACGGGGTCGTCGCAATTATGGCAGGAGTATTATTATGGATTGCAGTATTCTGGAAAATGGAATTAAGGCGTTCTTGGGGCATTGTTATGCTGGCAGCATATGCGGCATACTTTGTATATTTATTACTTTAAAGGGGGATGTATGTTAAAAAGTATTTTTAAGGGAATGTTGATTGGGATTGCAAACATTATTCCGGGTGTTAGCGGAGGAACCATGGCAGTATCCATGGGGATTTATGACAGACTGATTCACTGTATCAGTCACCCGTTTAAGGATTTGAAACATAATATTTTGTTTTTGCTACCGATTGCATTGGGAATGGGAATTGCGATTATTGCCAGCGCATTTGGGATTGCCTATCTTTTTGAGACATTCCCGTTACAAACAAATTTATTGTTTAGCGGATTGATTCTGGGAAGCCTTCCTGCCATCTATGAAAAAGTAAAAGACCATACTGTAAGGCTTTCGCATATTTTATCAGCTGTACTTTTCTTTGCGGTAGTGGTCGGAATGTCGATGATGAATGGTTCGCAGGGGGGATATGCCCAGGTTGGACCCAATGCAGCTTCCATGGTGAAATTATTTTTCATTGGTGTGCTCGCATCGGCTACGATGGTCATCCCGGGTGTCAGCGGTTCTATGATGTTACTGCTGCTTGGATATTACAATCCAATCATAGATACCATAAAAGAATTTTTTTTGGCAGCACTGAGGGTGAATTTTCCGGTACTGCTTCGTACCACACTGATTCTGGTTCCGTTTGGAGTCGGTGTGCTGATTGGTATGGTGGCAATCGCAAAAATGATTGAGATTGTATTTGAACGTTTCCCTGACTACGCCTATTGGTCCATTATTGGTTTGCTTCTTGCATCACCGATTGCTATTTTACTAGTGGGAGCTTCGGGTGAGATTACGGTAGTCAGTGTGTTTACAGGAACAGCCGCGTTCATTTGCGGATGGTACGTTTCGAATAAACTGGGAGAAAAATAGAAAGGAAATTTGGATGACGGTTTATATTCTTGGAATTGCGTGTGCTATTTTACTTTGTGTGTTTGCAGAAAAATTTTCGGATAAGTTTGGTATGCCGGCCTTAATATCGTTTATGTTTGTTGGTATGCTTTTTGGAAGTGATGGTATTTTAAAAATTTCGTTTGACAATTTTGAACTGGCTGAAAATATTTGTGCAATTGCCTTGGTTTTCATTATGTTTTACGGCGGATTTAATACAAAGTGGAGTGTGGCAAAACCGGTAGCGGTAAAGGCCATTACATTGTCTACACTTGGTGTATTAATGACGGCGGGAATTACGACGGTTATCTGTAGATTTATTTTTGGTTTAGCATTGCAGGAGAGCTTTCTGATTGGCGCGGTACTGTCTTCCACGGATGCTGCCAGTGTATTTGCAATTTTAAGAAAAAAGAATCTGAACTTACGGGATGGTGCAGCATCCGTTCTGGAAGTAGAAAGCGGAAGCAACGATCCGGTGGCTTATATGCTTACGATGATTGCAGTAAGCGTGATGAGAAGCGGGAAGACGGAAAGTGTGGCGGGTATTATCTTCTTACAGATTGTATTCGGAGTGCTGATTGGTATCCTGATGGCACAGCTGTCGTTGTTTGTTATGACAAAGACAAGGCTGATTTCAGAAGGACTGGATATGATTTTTATGATTGCTATGGTTTTGATGTGCTTTGGCGTGACGTCAATTATAAATGGAAATGCTTATCTGAGTCTGTATCTGTTTGGGATTGTAATTGGAAACAGCAGAATCAGAAACAAGCAGATGTTAATTCCATTTTTTGATGGTGTGACCAGTTTATCTCAGATTCTGATTTTTTCTTTGATTGGACTATTAAGTTTTCCAAGCCAGATGCCTCAGATTGCACCGCTGGCATTGGCAATTGTAGTGGCACTTACCATTGTTGCCAGACCGCTAACTGTATTTGTACTTATGGCACCTTTTAAATGTAGCATGAGACAATGCTTATTGATTTCATGGGCAGGATTAAGGGGCGCTTCTTCTTGTGTGTTTGCAATTATGGCGGTCGCAGCAGGCATTACGATGCAAAGAGACTTATTCCATATCGTGTTTATGGTATCACTTTTTTCCGTAGCAATTCAGGGAACTCTGCTTCCCTATATTGCGCAGAAACTGGACATGGTAGATAATAACTCGGATGTTCGAAAGACTTTCAATGATTATCAGGAGGAAACTTCCCTACAGCTGATGCGGATGTACATACCCAAGGGACATAACTGGGAAAATAAGAAGATAAAGGATGTTGTAATGCCTACCGGTGCTCTGGCGCTTATGATAAAACGAGGAAAAGAAAGTATTATCACAAAAGGAAATACATTAATAAGAGCCGGTGACAACATTATTTTAAGTGTGCCGCCCTATACGCCATCTGAAAATGAACAGCTGCAGGAACATGTTATTACGAAAAAGGATGCATGGTGCAACAAGATGATTGGTGAATTGGAACTCGATATTGATGTACTCATTGCAATGGTGTTACGGGATGGAGAATCTATCATTCCGGACGGTAAGACCATGCTTTATGAAAATGATGTGGTGGTGCTGTATAGGTAATAGATATTTAGTTCACTAAATTATTTTAAGCATAATGTAGATTAGTAAGAAAA
>CAMGET010000214.1 GCA_946055175.1 uncultured Roseburia sp. | reverse complement strand
TCTGTATGCGTCTGCCATTCTAGCAAAGCCGCAAGTTGCTCCTGTTGTCAGTAACTGCTCTTTCCCACATCAAGGAAAAGTTCTTTCTTTACTCCACTTGAAAATGACATCTATTTTCCTCTTAATGCATCCTTTTCAATATCACGATGCTCAATCTTTAATCCATACTCCGTCTTCTTAGCGAGACGTTTATATAATTCATTCGCCAGTGTTACTGAGCGGTGTTTTCCTCCGGTACAGCCAATAGAAATCACCAGTTGATTTTTCCCCTCTGAGATATAATTTGGAATTAAAAAGTCAATCATATCCGTCAGTTTGTCCAGAAATTCATGTGCCTCTTTAAACTGCAACACATATTCCTGAATCTCCTTGTCATTTCCGGTCTTTGCCCGCAGGCCTTCTACATAATAAGGGTTTGGCAAAAATCGTACATCAAATACTAAATCGGAATCTACCGGTATTCCATATTTAAAACCAAAGGATAAAATTGTAATAAAAAGATTTTTATAATCCTGGTTTTTCAAAAAAATCTTTTCAATTTCTGCTTTCAATTCTCTGGTTAAAAGCTGGCTCGTATCCAGTATATAATCTGCCCGTTCCTTTAAAAACGCCAAACGCTCTCTTTCCAAAGCAATTCCTTTGTCGACACGTTCTCCGGGAGCAAGCGGATGACTTCTTCTCGTCTCCTTGTAACGTTTCACAAGCACACTATCATCGGAATCCAAAAAAAGGATTTCATAAGAGCCACCTTTTTCTTTAATGCGGTCCAGTACATTCTTTAATTCATCCAGAGCCTGTCCGCTTCTGGCATCAATTCCAACTGCCACTTTCTGCAGCTCCGCGTTCTGCAACTCCGATAATTCAACAAATTTTTCTAACAGAGGAATCGGCAGATTATCCACACAGTAAAATCCGATATCCTCCATCATTTTTAAAGCAGTACTCTTTCCTGCACCGGACATTCCGGTTAAGATAACAAATTTCATAGTTAAAACTCTCCCAGCATCTTTACTTCGGGTTCTAACGTTACTCCAAATTCTGCCTCAACCTTTGCAGTTACTTCCTGCATCAGCCGATAAATATCTGCTGCTGACGCATTGTCTTTATTGATCACAAAACCGCAATGTTTTTCTGCGACCTGTGCTCCGCCAACCTGAAATCCTCGCAAACCTGCATCCATAATCAATTTTCCTGCAAAATAGCCTTCAGGACGTTTAAACGTGCTTCCCGCACTCGGATACTCCAACGGTTGCTTTGAAATACGCATTTCTCTTAATTCTGACATTTTTGCACGAATTTCATCTGTACAACCCTTTCGAAGCCGCATCGTTATCCGAAGAACAATATATCGTTTTTCCGGTATACAGCTATGCCGATAGCTAAAGTCCAGTTCCCGGGCAGAAAGCTCTTTCTTCTCACCGAATTCATCCATAACAAGGACACTTGTGATAATATCCTTCATCTCACCGCCATAGGCCCCTGCATTCATTACCACCGCACCGCCTACTGTGCCCGGAATCCCCGCTGCAAACTCTATGCCGGTCAGCCCTTCCTCTGCTGCTTTCGCTGCCACTCGTCCAAGGGATGCACCGGCTCCTGCTATCACGGTCTCTCCTTCACAAACAATGTCTCCCATACGACTTGTCATTTCAATCACAACACCACGGATTCCTTTGTCTCCTACCAGCAGATTGCTTCCGTTTCCCACAATATAGTACGGCACCCCGAATTTTTGGCAAAGTGCTACAATTTCCGGCAATTCCTCCGCAGAAGGTGTAACCAGCACATCTGCCGGACCACCCACGCGGAAGGTTGTATGCTGCTTCATTGGCTCCTTTTCAAAAATAAACCCGGTTCCTGTTTTTTTTCGTAACTCGTTAAGAAACTCGTTATTCATACTTTATTTTTCCTTTAAAAATGCGACATATCCTTTATATGCTTCATACAAATCCACTTTGCTGATGATTTCCCAAGGTGCATGCATATTTAATACCGGTACGCCACTGTCAATAACATTCATACCATAATTTGCAAGGATGTAAGCGATAGTTCCGCCACCGCCCTGATCTACCTTTCCAAGTTCTGCTGTCTGGAAGGACACCTCATTGCGATCCATAATATCTCTTAACTGTCCAACATACTCTGCATTGGCATCATTGGAACTGCTCTTTCCTCTGGCACCTGTATATTTGTTAAATACAAGGCCCTTTCCGAAATAAGCCGTATTGGCTTTTGTCATAACAGACGGGAAGTTCGGGTCAAAAGCAGCTGAAACATCTGAGGAAAGTACTTTTGAATTTCTTAATGCACGCCGTAATTTTAATTCCGAATACTCACCTGCCAAATTCATCACTTCCGCTACGGTATCCTCAAAGAAACGGGAATGCATACCGCTTGCCCCCACACTTCCGATTTCTTCCTTGTCAACCAACAGACAAACACTGGTATATTCCGGATTTTCCACCTCTGCAAGTGCTTTAAAAGACGGATAAGCACATACTCTGTCATCATGTCCGTAGCCCATAATCATACTGCGGTCAAATCCGTAATCCCTTGCTTCACCGGCAGGAACTACCTCAATTTCTGCTGAAAGGAAATCCTCTTCTTCTATACCATATTCTTCCGACAGAAGTTTCATGATATTCGCTTTTACCTTTTCTTTGGCTTTTTCTTTTTCGTCTTTATCAGAATCATCTACCGGAATACTTCCAATCAGTAAATCCAGGTTTTCCCCCTCGATTACCTTTGCTGCCTTTTTTTCCATCTGTTCACCGGACAGATGGATTAGCAAATCGGTAATCCCAAATACCGGATCACCCGGCTTATCTCCCACGTTCACCTTTACAACCGTACCATCTTTTTTTACGATGACACCGTGAAGTGCCAACGGGAGAGTAACCCACTGATATTTTTTAATACCGCCATAATAATGCGTATCAAGCATTGCAAAATCAGTATTCTCATATAATGGATCCTGTTTTAAATCTAAACGTGGGGAATCGATATGTGCACCTAAAATGCTCATTCCTTCCTCTAAGGATTTCTTACCCATTACGAATAAGGCAAGACCTTTTCCCATATTATTTGCATAGACCTTATCACCTGCTTTTAAAGCATTCCCATTTGCAATAACGGTATCAAGGTTTACAAATCCTGCTGCTTTGGCCAAATTTACGATATAATCCACACACTCGCGTTCTGTCTTACACTCTGAAATAAATTTACGATAATCTTCCGCGAAGCGAAATACTGCTTCTCTTTTTTCTCCCTCCGGGTATTTCTCCCAGGCATTTTTTCTCTCCATTGTTTTAACTCCTATTCATCTTCATTTTGCGGTTTTGTCAGGTTCTCCTGCACACGGCGGTATAACTCCTGAGCCGCATTATAACCCATTTTTTTCTGACGGTGGTTTGCAGCTGCTGCTTCACAGATAACGGCCAGATTCCGTCCCGGTCGAATTGGAAGTGAGTGACATACGACTTTATTTCCCAAAAACTCCGTAAATTCTTCTTCTAAACCAAGGCGGTCATACTCGTTTTCTTTCTTCCAATCTTCCAGTTTAATTACTAAATCAATCTGCTGTTTTTCTTTTACACATTCAACACCAAACAACGTTTTTACATCAATAATACCGATACCACGGACCTCAATAAAATATCTGGTAATATCCGGGGAAGTACCAACCAGCATATGCTCATTAATCTTACGGATTTCAACCACATCATCCGTAATCAGACGATGTCCTCTTCGTACCAGCTCTAAAGCAGCCTCACTCTTTCCAATTCCGCTTTCTCCCATGATTAGGAGACCTTCACCATATACGTCTACCAATACACCATGGATGGAAATACATGGCGCGAGCTGCTCACTC
>CAMGET010000213.1 GCA_946055175.1 uncultured Roseburia sp. | reverse complement strand
ATATCGAGGTGCGTCTTATGAATGCAACAGAGAAGCAGCAAAATCTGGCTGCTTACGAATTTGCTTTCAGAAATATGTTGAAAGAAGCCGAGACAGCAGATGATTACGGAGAACATCCGGCACCGATAAAAGTTCGTAGCTGCGTGGCATCCTCAAACTACAAAACGGACTTTCTCATCAGTGAAGAAGGCGAAACGATTGAAAAAGAAATCACAGCAGAATTCCTGCTCAATCAAAGTAACGAACACTTTGCAGAAGTACTGTACGGCACTTTTTTTGCAGACTGGACCACGGAGGCAGGCGGTATCTGCGCGACAGTATATCAGGCGCATCAGAATTTCCCGAAGGCAGTTGTGGCAGGAAAAGATGGAATGGTTATAAAACTGATTCCGGAAGGAAACACGCCAATCGTAATGCAGTCTGGAATGGCGGTTGCACAGCAGTTCCAACTATATTTTCATGGAAAAGAAATGGATTTGCAGGAAATCAATCATCAGAGTATCCTGTATCAGATGCCGGATAGACCAGTCTTAGAAGCTGAGGTTTATGAGCGTTCCGGTCTGTATCCGGACATCTTTGTGAAAAAAGAAAAACAAGACGCTGATGTGGAATGTGCCTTGATGATGACCGCAGATAATCATACCAGAAGCTATGGCATGATGAACTGGGGCGATGCACCGGACCCGAATTATACAGCACAGGGGCGCGGTAACGGCAGACTGGTATGGACAAATAATGAATACGATTATCCACATGCTTGTATGCTGCAGTTTGCGCGTACGGGAGTAAGAAGATTTGCAGATTACTGTATTGTAGCCGGTACACATCAGATGAATGTGGATATATGCCATTATAGCAAGGATGAATTATTGCTTGGCGGACAGTAGGAGCATACCGATGGACATTGTTTTGGAGAAATGGCTTGTAGCCACGAATGGGTGGAAGGAATTTTAGACTGTTATCATTTGACTGGTGATAAGCGATTTTTTGATACTGCAATTGGAATTGGAGAAAATATCCTGCGTTTGTTAGATACGCCAAAATATCAAGAAACCGGTGGACTAAATGCCAGGGAAACCGGATGGGCACTTCGTACGCTCACGGCACTTTATCGGGAAACCTTTGATACGAAATGGAATATAAAATCAGTATGGATCGTGGGACAGTTTATGGAATGGGCGAACCGTTATGGTGGCTGGCTTGCTCCATATTTAGATAATACGGTCATTCGTGTTCCGTTTATGATTTCTGTAGCAGTTGGAAGTCTGATGCGATATTATAGAGAATTCCCAAGGGAGGAACTGAAAGAACTCATTTTAAATGCGGTAGATGACATGCTTTCAAACTGTATCATGGAAAATGGTTATTTTTATTATAAAGAATTACCAAGCCTTAGCAGAGTGGGAAACAATCCGCTCGTACTGGAAGCACTGGCAATTGCCTATGAACTGACCGGGGATGAAAACTATTTAAAAGCAGGGAAACGTACCTTTGATGCAAATATACTGTCTTCGCTTACAAGTGGCGGAAGCGGAAAACGTGTGGTAGAAGATACCGTTTTAGTTGGTAATACCGGTACAAAACGGTTTGCACAGATGTTTATTCCAGTGGCAAGTTACTATAAAGCATTATCGGATTGTGATCTGTTGTAAAAAAGTAGGAAGAAGACAAGAAAATGTAAACGTTTTCATACAATGTATACAAGATAAATGAGTAAAAAATATTACCATATGTTAAAAATGTACTGCTAATCTCAAAAATGTACGGTTTTATTTGTGATAATGACGAACTATAATCTAAATATGAAGTCGTTAGAAAAACGACACAGAAAAAAGGAGGGTTTTTCATTATGAAAAAGAAACTATTATCCGTACTCTTATGTGCAGCAATGGTAGTATCCATGTCAGCATGTGGATTAAAAGCTCCAGCTGAAAATGCGAATAACAATGCAGCACCAACAGAGACACAAAAACAGGAAGCATCTGCAGATAAACAGGAAGCTCCAAAGGATGTTGTAAAACTTGTTTATGCAGAAGTTAACCCACTTGATACCATCGTTGGTAAAACAGCTACTGCTTTCAAAGAGAAAGTAGAAGAATTATCTGGTGGCAGCATCGTTATCGACATTCAGGCATCTGGTGTATTAGGTTCAGAAAATGACGTTCTTGATACCATGCTTGGTGGTGGTGGAACAATTGATATGTCTCGTATCTCAGCTTTCGCATTAACAAGCTACGGCGGACAGAAATCAATGTTATTATCTCTTCCATACACATTTGTTAACCGTGAACATTTCTGGAAATTTGCTACTTCTGAGTTAGCATCTGAGTTCTTACTTGAGCCACACGAAAATGGAAGTGGTGTAAGAGGTCTCTTCTATGGTGAAGAAGGTTTCCGTCATTTCTTTACTGTAAAAGAAATCAAAGGTATTGAAGACTTAAAGGGTATGAAACTTCGTGTTTCTAACGACCCTGTTATGAATGGTTTGGTTAATGGTCTTGGCGCTTCTCCAACAGTTGTATCTTTTGGTGAATTATATTCTGCATTAAGCACAGGCGTTGTTGACGGTGCTGAGCAGCCAATCGCAAACTATAAATCAAATGCATTCCCGGAAGTTGCAAACAACCTGATTCTTGATGGACATACACTTGGTGCTATTCAGGTTATCATTACAGATGAAGCTTGGGATTCTTTAACGGCAGAACAGCAGAACATCTTAATGGAAGCTGGCGCATATGCATCTTCGTACAATCGTGAAATTTCTGAAAGTGCAGAGAAGGAAGTATTAGAGCAGTTAAAGGCAGATGGATGTAACGTTGTAGAAGTTACTGATGTTACACCATGGCAGGACGCTGTAAAAGACGTTATCGAAGCAAACGTTACAACAGACGAGCAGAAAGCATTATATCAGCAGATTCTTGATATGCAGTAAGTAGTAATAAAGAATTCGTTATGTAAGTGCAATTAAGGGCACAGAGAGGAGATGCTCTCTGTGCCCTTAAAAAATATAGGAGGATGTTTAGATGCCAAGTATTTTTCAGACAATTGACAAATTAAGACCGGCATATGACGTGGTATATAAAGTAGTGCTGTTTATCTGCAAAATTCTTTTAATTGCAGATATTGCCATCACAAGCTTTACCGTATTAGGTCGTTATATTCCATTCATTCCGGACCCGGCATGGAGCGAAGAAGTAGTTTTGACATTGATGTCATATATGGCGGTACTTTCAGCTGCGTTAGCGATTCGTAGAGGTGCACACATCCGTATGACGGCCTTGGACAGATATCTGCCAAAGGGACTTATTAAATTTTTAGATATTATAGCCGATGTCTGCGTATTGGCATTGGCATTTGTTATGATTGTTGTGGGTTGGAAGTATGCAACTGCAATCGGTGCAAAGGGCTCTTATGTAAGTATGCCGAACGTATCCAGATTCTGGATGTATTTTCCGATTCCGGTAGCTGGTGTTGCAATGGTGGTATTTGAATTGGAAGCAATTTATAACCACATCAAAGGAATCTTTGTGAAGGAGGAGAAATAAATGGATGCTCAGAGTTTTGCAATTTTAGTATTACTTGGAAGCTTTATCGTTATGATTCTTCTTCGCTTTCCAATCGCTTATGCAGTAGCGTTATCTTCTATTTTATGTTTGTTATCACAGGGGTTACCACTTACTACAGTCTGTCAGCAGATGGTAAAAGGTATCAGTTCCTTTAGTTTGATGGCGGTGCCATTCTTTATTACCATGGGTGTGCTCATGGGCTCCGGTGGTATTTCAGAAAAACTGATTGCACTGGCCAATGCCTGTGTAGGATGGATGACCGGTGGTATGGCCATGGTTAATATCGTTGCCAGCTACTTCTTTGGGGGTATTTCC
>CAMGET010000212.1 GCA_946055175.1 uncultured Roseburia sp. | reverse complement strand
GTACGAGGAAATCGACAGCGCCTATTTTCTTTGCTTCTTCTTCAAATACACGGATAAATTCTTCCCCGATGATTTTACGCTTGCGCTCCGGTTCTTCTACACCTGCGAGCTTACTGTAAAAACGCTCCTGTGCATTTACACGGATAAAGTTCAATTTATATGGGCCATTTGGTCCGAATACTGCTTCAACCTCATCGCCTTCATTTTTTCTAAGAAGACCATGGTCTACAAAGACGCAGGTAAGCTGCTCACCGATTGCTTTTGCAAGCATAACTGCTGCAACGGAAGAATCTACGCCTCCTGACAATGCACAAAGTACTTTTCCGCTTCCGACTTTTTCACGAATGGCTTTGATGGAGTTTTCAACAAAGGAATCCATTCTCCAGGCTCCTGAACAGCCACACACACCACGAACGAAGTTCTGAAGCATCTTTGTTCCTTCCTGAGTATGAAGAACTTCCGGATGGAACTGGATTGCATACAGATTTTGTTTGCGATTTTCTGCTGTAGCAACCGGGCAGTCTGCTGTATGTGCTACGATAGAAAATCCAGGTGCAATTTTAGAAATATAGTCGAAATGACTCATCCAGCAAATTGTTTTTTCACTGACACCTGTAAAAAGCGGGGATGTCGTATCTACAAATACTTCTGTCTTACCATATTCGCGTACCGGTGCTTTTTCTACCTTGCCGCCAAGCACATGCATCATCAGCTGTGCACCATAGCAAAGGCCCAGTACCGGGATGCCCAGTTCAAATAATTCCTTGGTATAAGTCGGTGCACCTTCCTCATAGCAGCTGTTTGGTCCGCCTGTCAAAATGATACCCATTGGCTTCATTGCTTTAATCTGCTCGATATCGGTACGATATGAATAGATTTCACAATAAACGTTGCATTCTCTAACACGTCTTGCAACCAGCTGGTTGTACTGACCGCCAAAGTCAATGACAATCACTTTTTCTTTGGAAATGTCGTTTCCCATTTATCGTTTCCTCCTGATGAATACTCCTGTTACTAGAAGATTGTTCTTATTATAAAATAATTAGTCCCAATTTACAACTTTTTTCACGCGTTTTGTTACCATGGCACCCAAAATACCGATTGCCACACCGGAAGCCAGTCCGGCGATGATTAACACCGGAAGATAGTAAACAAGGCTTGCGGTTTTTACTACCCAGATTGCCATGAGAATCTGACCCACGTTGTGGAACACGCCGCCCACCACGCTGACACCTGTGGTTGAAAGCTTTCCGCTGCGCTTTGCGATACACATAGCAAGAAAGCTTAAAATACCGCCTGCTAAACTGTAAAGCATGCTGGCTAGGTTTGCAAAGGTAAAACCAACCAGCACGATACGCACCATAGATAACAGGAATGCATTTTTTTCGCCAATCGTATAAAGCGCTACGATAATGACGAGGTTGGCAAGTCCAAGCTTTGCGCCGGGAACACCGATATTGATTGGAATCAGCGTTTCAATATAAGAAAATATAAATGCAAGAGCAACTAACAGCCCCAGATATGCAATTTTTTTCGTCTTCATATGTCTTCTCCACCCGCATGCCAAAAGCACGCTATGTTTTAGTTTGTTACGGCATCTAAGTCGGATTCCTCGCCGTTTTCAATTTCCACAACCACTTTATTCGGCAGGCAGACAATACTCTGTCCCTGCTTGCTGATTGCTCTGTGATTGACACAGATGCCATCCGGGCAGGAAGCCTCGGTCACGTCTGCTTTTCCGTCCTGAATCACCAAAAGATTATAGGAGCCATCCGGCAATTCAATTCGTTCCTCGGTGTCTACCACAAGTGGAAACCGTCCGTATTCTGCATCATCTATTGTTACGACTGCCACTCCGTTTTTCGTATTGGCACCCTGAAAAAAACTAATGCAAAAGTATGCCGCCAGTGCCACCATAAGAAGGACACCGATTAAAATTAAGTCATTTTTTTTCTTATTTTCTTCCATAATTTCCTCATGTTAGTCTGCAATATATTGCGCAAAACCATCTGTGTAATGCAACGTTCCGTCATTCATAATCCACATTGCTTCTACACCGTCTAATTCGTTTACAAAAGCCAGTCCCTCTTCATAAGGCATGTTAAAAACAGCGGTCGACAACGCGTCTGCCATACCGGAGTCATTTGCCAGAATTGACACAGAGGCAAAATAATCAGACGGCATCAGAGTATCACCATCAATGATGTGGCAATACCGCACACCATCTACCACATAGTATCTCTGATAATTTCCACTGGTCACCACGCATTTGTCTGAAATATCCACTTTTTCCACATATGCTTCCTCACTTTTCATATCCGGATTCTGAATGCCGATGCGCCAATTACTGCCGTCAAGTTTTTTACCAACCGCACATACATTTCCGCCTACACTTAGTAAAACACGTTCCATGCCGATTTCTTTGGCATATTCCGCCAGTTTCTGCACCGCGTAGCCTTTTCCGATACTTCCCACATCAATGGACATATGTTCATCCGGCAGGTATACCGTTGAGGCTTCCTCATCAATGATAATCTGGTTAATATTCATGTATGCGGATGCTGCCTGCAAATCCTCCATTGGTGGAAGTTTTGCCGTCTCTGGGTCATTGATGCCGGCATCGCGGTAATCGTGCCAGATGCTTAACACACTTCCCATGGCAATGTTAATCTGGCCATTTGTTTTTTCATACATTTCCTTGCTAAAAAGCAGCAAATCGATAATATCCTTATTAACCTTCACCGGGGCAATTCCGGCATTATCGTTAATCGTCTTGATATTATTGATGCCCTCATAATTATTGTAAATATCATATAAATCATTATAGTAGGAAAGCTTGTCCTTTAAAAGGCTTACCTGCTCGGCAAATGCTTCCTCATCGGTACTATAACCGATGACGTCTGTTTTGGTATCGAAGACATCCAAAAAGCTTGCTGTATACCGTGACAGCTCCGGCTCTTTCTTGTTATTATAAATGACTGTTGCCGCAAGGAGCAGTAAAAATACCACCCCAAAAGCTCCGATTTGTTTTTTTCTATTCATAATGTTCCTCATTCTTTTCTGATATAAAGCACGTTGTTTAAGTATAGCACAGATTTTCCTTGTTGTTAACTACTTTCCTGTTTTTGACAACATAGCTTTACTATACATTTTGTCCGCTTTTTGGTAAAATAGAAATAACAATCAGCCATAGTCGGGCTGAGAAGAAAGGAGAAGATTAAAATGTCACAAACAGTAAAATTGTCACCTGATACATTAAAGGCTTTACATGAAGTAAATCCAATGCTTGTATCCTACAATGTTGAGTTTGCAGAAGTTACTGGGGGTACCTTCTGGAAAGCTTACACACCGGGCCAGATTGCCGGCACCGAACCTTTTATTGTGCAGCCAAGCGCAGAAGGTATTGCAGCAATGTATAAGGATTTGATGCAGGTTTATCCACCAATTGACCTGTACAATGAAAAAGTCCGCAAACTTGCAAAAGATTTAGGTCCGGCATGGGTTCGTGTTTCGGGAACCTGGGCTACCAAAACCTACTATGATTTTGATGGCACCACAAACGGCGTTGTACCGGAAGGTTATTTAAATGTACTAACGAAAGAGCAGTGGATTGGCGTTCTTGATTTTGTAAAAGCAATTGGTGCCAAATTGATGGTATCGGTTTCGAACTGTCCGGGTCTGCATACAGCGGAGGAGCCATGGCATCCGGCAGAAGCCGAAAAGCTTTTCGGTTTTAGTAAAGAATATGGTGTTCCGATTGATGGAGCAGAATTTACAAATGAGCCTAACATGATGGAAGAAACAGGTTTCCCAAAGGGCTATACCGCAGAGCACTACCGCAGAGACCACGATTTATTCTTTGCCTGGTTAGAAGAAAATTAT
>CAMGET010000211.1 GCA_946055175.1 uncultured Roseburia sp. | reverse complement strand
CCATGGAAAAACAGATGAAGGCAGAACGTGAACGTCGTGAAGCGATTCTTCGTGCAGAAGGCGAAAAGAAATCTACCGTCCTTGTGGCAGAAGGTAAAAAAGAATCTGCTATTTTGGATGCAGAAGCTGAGAAACAGGCAGCAATTCTTCGTGCGGAAGCCAGAAAAGAGGCAACAATCCGTGAAGCAGAGGGTCAGGCAGAAGCAATCATCAAGATTCAGCAGGCAAATGCAGATGGTCTTCGTATGTTAAAAGAAGCAGCACCGGATTCAAATGTAATCCAGTTAAAGAGCTTGGAAGCATTCGCAAAGGCTGCAGACGGAAAAGCAACCAAGATTATTATCCCATCCGAGATTCAGGGATTAGCAGGATTAGCAAAAGCGGTTGTAGAAGTAGGGAAAGAACAGTAGTAATGATATGAGCTGCCACTAGCTGGCAGCTCAATTCTATACATAGAAAGGTAACGGCTTGCATGGATTTAAAAGGACGTCATTTTTTGACATTGAAGGATTATACTCCAAAAGAAATAGAATACCTGATTGATTTAGCGGCGGAGCTGAAAGCGAAAAAAAAGCAGGGGATTTCGCATGATGAATTAAAAGGGAAAAATATCGCGCTGATTTTTGAAAAGACAAGTACCCGTACCCGGTGTTCTTTTGAGGTGGCAGCGCATGATCTTGGGATGCATGTTACATATCTTGACCCGTCAGCTTCTCAGATTGGGAAGAAAGAAAGCATTGCAGATACTGCACGTGTATTAGGCAGAATGTATGATGGAATTGAATACCGCGGTTATGGTCAGGAAATTGTAGAAGAACTGGCAAAGTATGCCGGCGTTCCTGTCTGGAACGGATTGACCAATGAGTTCCATCCGACACAGATGATAGCAGACATGTTGACCTTGAAAGAGCATTTTGGCAGATTAGAGGGACTGAAATTTGTGTATATGGGTGATGCCCGCTATAATATGGGTAATTCACTCATGATAGCCTGTGCAAAGCTTGGAATACATTTTGTGGCCTGCACCTGTAAAAAATATTTCCCGAATGAAGCATTAGTTGCTTATTGCAGGGAGGTGGCTACACAGACCGGTGCAACCATTACTTTGGAAGAAGATGTTAAGACAGCAACCAAGGATGCCGATGTTATTTATACAGATGTCTGGGTTTCTATGGGCGAGCCGGATGAAATCTGGGCAGAACGTCTAGAGGATTTGATGCCATATCAGGTCAATGAAAAAGCATTTGAAGCAGCAAAACCGGAAGCAATTTTCATGCACTGTTTACCGGCATTCCATGATTTGAATACGAAAATCGGAAGAGAAGTATACGAAAAGTTTGGCTACAGTGAACTGGAAGTAACAAACGAGGTATTTGAAGGACCACGTTCCGTTGTTTTTGATGAAGCGGAAAATCGTATGCACAGTATCAAAGCAATTATGTATGCAACCTTAAAATAAAGGGTGGAGGAAGCACGTGAGAACAGAACTGCTAACCATGCTAAGAGAAACAAAAGATTATGTATCCGGACAGAAAATTTGTGAAACCTTTGGTGTTTCAAGAACGGCTGTCTGGAAAGCGGTCAATCAGCTGCGAAACAGTGGCTATGAGATTGAAGCGGTTTCTAATAAAGGATATCGTCTGCTTTCCGTTCCGGATGTTTTAAATCAAAATGAGCTGTTAAGCCGCCGAAAGACAAAGTGGATTGGCAAAGATACTTTATGCTATGAGACAATCGACTCTACCAATGCGCAGGCGAAGCGCCTGGCAGAGGCGGGCTATGGAGACGGCACCCTGATTGTGGCAGATCATCAGGAGGCAGGAAGAGGCAGACGCGGCAGAAGCTGGGAAACGCCGGCGGGAACGAATATAGCCATGTCATTATTACTGAAACCGGAAATCAATCCTAATAATGCATCTATGATTACTTTGGTGGCAGCTCTTGCGGTATCAAAAGCAATTACGCAGATTACCGGGGAACCGGCACCCATTAAATGGCCGAATGATATCGTTATGAACGGGAAAAAGGTTTGCGGAATCCTGACAGAGATGAGTGCACAGTTTGATTATGTAAACCATATTGTTGTAGGAATCGGTATTAATGTAAATATTGAAAGTTTTCCGGAAGAGATAGCAGAGACTGCGACATCCCTTCGGATAGAAACCGGGAAACAGATAAGCCGTGCGGAACTGATTGAGGCTGTCTGGGAGCAGTTCGAAACCGTATACGAAGTCTATTTGCAGACTCAGGATTTACGGAATCTGGTAAAAGAGTATGACGCAAGACTAATAAACATGCACCGGAATGTAAAGGTATTAGATCCAAAAGAACCGTTTGAAGGCAGAGCAATGGGAATTACGCCTCGCGGAGAACTGATGGTGGATACCTGGGAGAGCCGAAAACTGGTGTCTTCCGGAGAAGTGTCTGTCCGAGGCATTTATGGATATGTTTAATTCATACAGAAAAGGAATAAAATAAAGTGAGAGAAATTGTACTTTGCGGCGCCAGCGCCTATAGCAAAAAATTTTATATCGATCAGAATTTTAAAAACCTTCCGGACTCTATTAAGGACGAACTGAAAATTATGTGCGTTCTTTTTACCGAGGATGTCGGAGGTGTATTGGAACTGGTTTTTGACGAGGAAGGGAAACTGGAATTCCGTGCATCCTGTGATGAGGGAGACCTATTGTATGATGACATCGGATGCGGGTTAAAAATACGTGAACTTCAGAGAACCAAAGAAGATTTGCTCTCTGCGTTAGAACTCTATTATAAAGTAATGACAGGTCAGCTCGATGAGGACGAGGAATAGAAGGAGAAACTATGTTAGCTGCTATTGATATCGGAAATACAAATATTACCGTCGGGGTTTTCAAAGAGGATGAAATCATAGCAACCTTTCGTTTGACAACGAAGATGCCACGTACTTCAGATGAGTATGGTATGTTGCTTTTGAACTTGTTAGAGCAGAATGAGATTGACCATAGGGATATAGAGGATGTTATTATAGCTTCGGTTGTGCCAAATATTATGCACTCCTTTGAAAGGGCAATTGTAAAATACTTTCATATCATACCAATTATGATTGAACCGGGCATAAAAACCGGCATCCGCATTGCAATTGATAACCCAAAACAAGTAGGGGCAGACCGCATTGTTGATGCGGCAGCAGCCTATGGTTTGTATGGAGGCCCCGTATTAGTGTTGGATTTTGGCACGGCAACGACCTATGACCTTGTAGATGCAAACGGAACATTTTTAACCGGTATTACAGCACCGGGCATTCAGAGCGCTGCAAGAGCTCTTTCTGATGACGCAGCAAAGCTTCCGGAAATTGAAATTAAAAAGCCGGACAGTATTTTGGCAAAGGATACGATTAGCAGTATGCAGGCAGGCTTGATTTACGGGCAGATTGGGCAGACAGAATATATTATCAGGCAGGTGAAAAAAGAAGCCGGCTTGGGAGAAATAAAAGTAGTAGCAACCGGCGGACTAGGACGTATTATCGCAAATGAGACCGAATTAATTGACATCTACGACCCGACTCTGACGTTAAAAGGAATGCTTTTCATTTATAAGAAGCAAAACCGAAAATCCGGAAAGATAAAATAAAATGAAACCATTAAAAATCGGAAATGTTACATTAGAAAATAATTTAATACTAGCACCAATGGCAGGGGTAACAGACCTGCCATTTCGCTTACTTTGCAAGGAACAGGGTGCAGGGCTTTTGTGTATGGAAATGGTGAGTGCAAAGGCTATTTTATATAAGAATAGAAATACAGAAGATCTGCTTCGCATTGATCCAAAAGAACATCCGGTGTCCTTACAGTTGTTTGGTTCTGATCCGAAGATTATGGGAGAGATTGCAAAGCAGATAGAGGAGCGCC
>CAMGET010000210.1 GCA_946055175.1 uncultured Roseburia sp. | reverse complement strand
CCATTTATGAAAACAGGCGGTCTTGCAGATGTAACCGGCTCTTTGCCGAAATATTTGGATAAGAAGGAATACGATGTTCGTATCATTCTTCCAAAATACATGTGTATGGACAGCCGTTTTGTGGAACAGCTTCATTTTAAATGTCATTTCTATGTTAATTTAAACTGGAGAAAACAGTATACAGGAATTTTCGAAACAAAACAGGACGGAATTACGTATTATTTTATTGATAATGAGTTCTATTTTGCAGGAGATAAGCCTTATAATCAGTTACATGAAGATGTTGAAAAATTCGCATACTTTTCAAAGGCAGTGTTAGCAGCACTGCCATATCTGGATTTCTGCCCGGACATCATTCACTGTCATGATTGGCAGACGGGGCTGGTTCCGGTGTTTTTACGTACGGTTTACGGAGCAGAGAATTATTATGCAGGCATGAAGACAGTTTTTTCAATTCATAATCTGAAGTTTCAGGGAAGATGGAATTTAAATTCGGTTATGGATGCAACCGGTTTGCCAGCTCAGATATTTACTGCGGATAAGTTGGAATCCTATGGAGAGGCAAATCTGTTAAAAGGTGGTTTGGTATATGCAAGTGCCATTACTACGGTTAGTAAAACTTATGCGCAGGAGATAATGACTGAGCAGGGAGGAGAAGGTCTGCATGGTCTGTTATCTGCCAGACATAATGATTTATACGGAATCACAAATGGATTGGATTATGAGGTGTTTAATCCGGAGACAGATGCAAGTTTAATCCAAAATTTTAAAGTCACAAATGCAAAGAGCGGTAAATCGGCAAATAAACTGGCACTGCAAAGAGAATTTGCGCTTCCGCAGGAGCAGGGAACATTTCTGCTTGGTATGGTTTCGCGCATGACAGATCAAAAGGGATTTGATTTAGTGGCTTATATTATGGAGGAATTGTTAAATACGGCTAAGATTCAGGTGGTTGTTTTAGGAACCGGAGAAAACCGATATCAGGATATGTTCCGATACTTTGAAAACAAGTATCCAAATCAGCTAAAAGCTTATATTGGCTATTCGGAAGAACTGGCTCATCGCATTTATGCATCCTGCGATGCGTTTTTAATGCCTTCCTTATTCGAACCGTGCGGATTAAGCCAGCTGATGAGCATGCGTTATGGTACTTTGCCGATTGTCAGAGAAACCGGAGGTCTTAAGGATACGGTCCTTCCATATAATGAATATGAAAAGACCGGTACAGGTTTTTCTTTTGCAAATTATAATGCACATGAGATGCTTAATACCATTCGTTATGCAATGCATACTTATTATGATACTAGGAAAGAATGGGATGCGATGGTAAAACGTGCCATGAAGGAGGATTTCTCATGGGAACGTTCTGCAAGAGAATACGAAAAATTATATGACAGCCTTGTTCTTTAATAAATACATGGATAATACTTGCTTTTTAATGTTTTTTCGATATAATAAATACGTTAAAAAGTTAACAAAGTATAAAAAGTGAGGAAAATACGATGTACGCAGATGAGAATGTGATTCGAATTAAACATGATGTTTTGTATGAAGTAGCAAAGCTTGCTTTTTCCGGTGAGCTTGATTCTAAAAGAGATCATATTGCTTTTGAACTGATTCCGGGACCGACTCCGCAGTTTAGATGTTGTATTTATAAAGAAAGAGAGATTATCAGACAGCGTGTCAGATTAGCGGAAGGAAAAGCACCCGGACCGGAAGATGATGGAAACATTATTCAGGTTATCAGTTCAGCTTGTGAGGACTGTCCGATTTCTACATATACAGTTACAGAAAACTGTCAGAACTGTATCGGAAAAGCTTGTATCAATGCATGTAAGTTTGGTGCTATTACACCGGGAAGATATCGTTCTCATATTGATGCATCTAAATGTAAAGAATGCGGAAAATGTGCACAGGCATGTCCGTACAATGCGATTGCACATTTAAAGAGACCATGCAAGTTTGCATGTCCGGTAAATGCGATTACATACGATGAGCATGGTATTTCCGTTATTGACAAATCGAAGTGTATTCGTTGTGGTAAATGTATTCACAGCTGTCCGTTTGGTGCAATCGGATCCAAGACATTTATCGTAGATGTTATTAATGCATTGAAATCCGGTAAAAAAGTGTATGCAATGGCTGCACCGGCTACAGAAGGTCAGTTTGGTGCGGATATTACAATGGCAAGCTGGAAGAATGCAATGCTTGAATTAGGATTTGAAGATTTTTATGATGTAAGTTTAGGCGGTGATATGACGGCAGCATATGAAGCCGAAGAATGGGCGGAAAGCTATAAAGAAGGCAAGAGAAAAGTAACTTCCTGCTGTCCGGCATTTGTAAATATGGTACGTTTACATTACCCGCAACTGGCAGACTGTGTTTCTACAACAGTCTCTCCAATGTGTGCAGTTTCCCGTCTGATTAAAGCGAGAGATCCGGAAGCTATCACTGTATTTATTGGACCATGTCTTGCAAAAAAATCGGAAGTAGTTGATCAGAAGATTGAAGGAAATGCAGACTATGTCTTAACTTATTCTGAAATTCGTGCTATTATGAAGGCAAAAGATGTAACATTGAAGCCTGCAGCAAATGAAAATCAGATTGGATCTACTTTTGGTAAGAGATTCGCAAATTCAGGTGGTGTTACAGCTGCTGTATTACAGAGTTTAAAAGAGTCTGAGGATGAAATTGATGCAAAGGTATGTGTAGCAAATGGTGCTGCAGAGTGTAAGAAAGCATTGCTTTTATTAAAAGCAGCGAGACTACCGGAAGATTTCATTGAGGGTATGATTTGTGAAGGCGGCTGTGTCGGTGGACCAAGTGCTTTTAACGATCAGTTCTCATCTAAGAAGGATCGTGATACGTTAATCGGGGAAGCAGATGCAAGAGGAATTCATGAGAATCTGCAGAATTATGATATGGATTCATTCTCTATGCATCGGCATGAGTAATGTGTTAGCGTTATGGGGGTTACGATGATTCATTTATCGTATAAATTGTAAGAATGGGATGAAAGGAAAAGGAGAAGGGAAAAATGAGAATCATTCGAACAAAAGACTATGAAGACATGTCACGTAAGGCAGCAGCAATCATCGCTGCGCAGATTGTCCTAAAACCGGACTGTGTACTTGGGCTTGCTACCGGAGGAACTCCGGTAGGAATTTATAAGTATCTTGTGAGCTGGTATAAGGGTGGCGACCTGGATTTTTCAGAGGTAACGTCTGTAAACTTAGATGAGTATCGGGGGCTGCCGCGCGAGCATAAGGAAAGCTACTGGAGTTTCATGCACAGAAACTTATTTGAACATGTAAATATCAAGCCGGAACATATTAACCTGCCGGATGGTATGAATATGGACGCAGATGCTGAATGTGCCAGATATGACAGGGTAATTGAAAGTGTCGGAGGAATTGATTTGCAGTTACTTGGTATTGGGCATGACGGACATATTGGATTTAATGAGCCAAGTAATGCATTTGATCTTGGCACACATTGTGTAAAACTTACGGATGAGACGATTGATGCAAATCAGCGCTTTTTTAACAACAGAGAGGAAGTTCCTCGCGAAGCTTATACAATGGGAACAAGAACGATTATGCAGGCACGAAAGGTATTAATGGTGGTAAGCGGTAAGGATAAAGCAGAAATCATAAAAAAAGCATTCTATGGACCGGTTACACCGGAGGTTCCGGCATCTATTTTACAGATGCATCCGGATTTTACTTTAGTTGCAGATGAAGATGCACTAAGCCTTATATAAAAAATTTTAAAATGGAAAGCTCTACAGGGAAATCCTGTGGAGCTTTTTTCATAAATTGTGTTGTCCCTGATTAAAGCTACGAAGGCAGGACTGGTGATTAAGGTAAACCAGCTCGAAGCGCATTATCTGGCCGGTGGTAATGTAGATAAAGTGGTTAATGC
>CAMGET010000209.1 GCA_946055175.1 uncultured Roseburia sp. | reverse complement strand
AAGGAAATGGCTGCTTCTTACGGCTGCGATATTTCCAAGCCTGCAGCAAACGTTCAGGAAGCAATTCAGTGGACTTATTTCGGGTACCTTTGCTCCGTAAAGGAACAGAACGGTGCTGCAATGTCCCTCGGACGTACTTCCACCTTCCTTGATATCTATGCAGAACGTGACCTTGCAGAAGGTACCTTCACAGAATCAGAAATTCAGGAAATCGTAGATCAGTTCGTTATGAAACTTCGTCTGATTAAGTTCGCAAGAACACCGGAGTACAACAACATTTTTGCCGGTGACCCAACCTGGGTAACCGAGTCAATTGCAGGTATCGGTGTAGACGGCAGACATATGGTGACAAAGATGTCTTACCGTTACTTAAATACATTAAACAATATCGGTGCTGCACCGGAACCAAATATGACCGTGCTTTGGTCTACACAGTTGCCTGAGAACTTTAAAAAGTTCTGCGCAGAGACCTCTATTAAGCATTCTGCAATTCAGTATGAGAATGATGACCTGATGAGAGTTCTTCACGGAGATGATTACGGTATTGCATGCTGCGTATCTTCTATGAAGATTGGTAAGGAAATGCAGTTCTTCGGAGCAAGAGCAAACCTTGCAAAATGCCTGCTTTACGCGATCAACGGTGGCGTGGATGAGATTTCCGGTAAACAGGTTGGACCAAAATACCGTCCGATTACTTCAGAATACCTTGATTATGATGAAGTATGGGATGCATATAAGGATATGATGAAGTGGCTTGCAAGTGTTTATGTCAATGCACTGAACATCATTCACTACATGCACGACAAATATTGCTACGAAAAATTAGAAATGGCACTTCATGATAAGAAGGTTACCCGCTGGTTTGCAACCGGTATCGCCGGTTTCTCAGTAGTAGCAGACTCCTTATCAGCAATTAAATATGCAAAAGTAAAACCAATCCGTGATGAGAATGGTGTGGCAATTGATTTCGAAATCGAAGGAGATTTCCCGAAATACGGGAACGATGATGACCGTGTAGACGAAATCGCAAAAGAAGTGCTTCACACCTTTATCGGCTATATCAAAGGAAACCACACTTATCGTGGAGGTATCCCGACTACCTCGATTCTTACCATTACTTCTAACGTATCCTATGGTAAGAACACCGGTGCAACCCCGGATGGCAGAAAAAAAGGAGTCGCATTTGCACCGGGTGCCAACCCAATGCATGGCCGCGATACCCATGGTGCAGTTGCCTCTTTGGCATCTGTTGCAAAATTACCATTCCGGGATTCACAGGATGGCATTTCCAATACCTTTACCATTGTTCCGGATGCATTAGGAAAGGATGAGGAAGGACAGAAAACAAACCTTGTAGCAATGCTTGACGGATATGTGCAACAGGGTGGACATCACTTAAACGTAAATGTATTAAACAGAGCCACCTTGTTAGATGCTCAGAAGCATCCGGAATTATATCCACAGTTAACCATTCGTGTATCAGGATATGCAGTAAACTTCATTAAGCTTACAAAAGAACAGCAGGATGAAGTCATTGCAAGAACCTTCCATGAAAGGATGTAGTGAAAGCAACGAATACTGAAGCTGCGGGAGCTTCGTAAGAAGCGAAGCAGCTGGGCTTTCACTATAAGTATTTGCAATATAGAAAGGAACCCTATGGGATACATTCATTCAATCGAAACCTTTGGAACTGTAGACGGCCCGGGCGTTCGCTTTGTTGTATTTTTTCAAGGCTGCCCGATGCGGTGTGCCTACTGCCATAACCCGGATACCTGGGAGATGGCAGAAGGACAGCAGATGAGTGCAGATGAAATCCTGCAAAAAATGCTGCGTAACAAGGCGTTTTATACCACAGGCGGTCTGACTGCCACAGGTGGCGAGCCAATGCTGCAAATAGACTTTTTAATCGAGTTGTTTACAAAGGCAAAAGCGGAAGGCATTCATACCTGCCTGGATACTTCCGGAATCATGTATACCGGAACAGACGAAAACGGCAGACCATGTAATAAGAAAATCGAAGAATTGATGGCTGTCACAGATTTGGTGATGTTAGACATCAAACACATGGACGAAACCGCCCACATCGATTTGACCGGACATTCCAATAGCAGGATATTAGAATTTGCAAAGTATCTGGATACAATCGGAAAGCCGGTCTGGATTCGCCATGTGGTAGTGCCGGGGATTACATTTCAGGAAGAGAGTCTTGCAGCAGTTGGTCGTTTCCTAAAAACGTTATCTAATGTAGAAAAGTTAGAAGTGCTTCCTTATCATGCGCTCGGAAAAGTGAAGTATGATAATTTGGGCTTGGATTACCGCTTAAAAGATACTCCGCAGCTTACAAAAGCACAAGCGGCAGAGGCAGAAAAAAGAATACGGGAATTTTGGGAAAAATACCTTTGAAAAAAAGTGTGTAGCTAGTATAACGGTACTAGCTACATTTTTTGTTATAAGGAGAGTGGTTGTTATGAAAAAACGAAAATTTGGAGTGCGGGCAAAACTGCTGGCATTTATTTTACCGGTTGTAGCTTTGGCGTTTTTTGCGCTAATTATGATTGCAAATGTGTATTCCAGAAACATGCTGGAACAAAAAACGACCAGATTACTGGAAGCAGAGACTGGAAGAGGGATTAATTCCATACATGCTTGGAACAATGATGTGATTGCTACCTTAAATACAGCATCCTCTGCAATGAAGAGTATGGCGATGACCAATGAAGAAATTTTGAAATATGAAAAGTCTTTTCTTAACAAATATAAGGCTTTCCCAAACGGGATTTATGTTACCTGTGATGATGGAACTGTAATTGACGCTTTCGGATGGGAGCCGGAAGGAGACACAAGAGAAGGTTCCTGGTATGTGGATGGTGTGAGCCACGCTACCATGGCCTTCGGAGAGCCATATATGGACACTTACACAGGAAATTATGTTGTTACGGCCAGTCAATGGGTTGACAGGGTAGGCGGAAAAGGTATGGTTGTTGCAGCAGATGTAACCTTAGATGTTTTGTCTGAAGTTGTTAATAATATGGAAGTAGAAGGAAACGGAAGATCCGTTCTATACAAAGATATGGGAAAAAATTCAGGCAGGTGATATTTCAACTGGGTCCTATCTGTCAAACGATGGTGTATATATGGTCAGCATGCAACAGGTAGAGGGCACGAACTGGTATCTGGTAACGAGGGCTTTGGAAGATGTAATATATCAGGATGTCTATAAAATCAGCCTGATTCTGGTATCGGGGGGCGTCGTGGTACTTGCCCTCATTACGGTAATACTAATTTTGATTATCAATAAAATTACAAAACCGATTCGTAAATTAACTGACGCGATTGTGACTGTCACCGGCGGAGACTTTACCAAAGATATCGAAGTAAAAGGCAGTGATGAACAGGCTAAAGGAAGCAATCGTATTTCCGGGGAACTTCATGAGTCCGCGAACGGACAGGCTGATGCAATGGAGCAGATGAGACAAATCTGCTGGCGTTAAATGCAAGCATTGAGGCTGCAAGAGCAGGTGAGGCAGGCAGAGGTTTTTCTGTCGTTGCAACACAGATTAAAAAACTTGCCGAAACTTCAGGTGAAGCGGCAGACGAAATTTCAATATTAATTGAGTCTGTAACGAATTTAATTAATTCGACTGTAGAACAGAGTTATAAGAGTACCGAACAGATTAATGTAAGTGCAGAATTAGTATATTCTGCATCAGAACAAATTAATGCGATTACAGAAGAACAATCTGCATCCGCAGAGGAGATTGAAGCAACCGCAGTAAGCATGCAGGAGCTTTCCAACACTGTTCGGGAAAATAGCAAAACGCCGGTTCCCGCTACGATGCGGCGCGTAAGCATGAAATAATTTATATATATGGATAATTGAACTTCTTATATGCGTACATCCGAATAGAAAAAAGTCTTATTATTTTTCCTGCTTTTGTCGATGTAA
>CAMGET010000208.1 GCA_946055175.1 uncultured Roseburia sp. | reverse complement strand
TTCCATCTGCATCTGCAGTTCGCTGTTTTTTCGGTATTTACTCTCCTTTGGCTCCTCAAAGATTAAATTTACATGTAAATCCATACCGCAGCGTTCACAAAATACCTTTTCCAAAAACTCTACAATTTCATGGGAGCGTGTCTGTGCAATAATGGTATTTTCAATTGTCAGATTCAGATGAGAGTCATCTGTAAATTCCATTTTTGCTGCTTTTAAAAGGTTTGCTTCCATAAAACTGAACTCTTTCAGTTCCGTTATGATACTATCCTTATAAATATCCATCAGAGTTCTGGCATTGTATTGCCCGGAAAGTTGATATTTTTCAAAAATTTTCACAAACATCATCTTTCCCTTAAAAATCTGTTCTTCAATAGATTTTTCCAATGCTCTGATATTATTTGTATGTATTAGACGTGTTCCAAGGAGATAAACTCGTAAAGCTGTCTGTTCACGGTTCATCGATACCCTGGTCACTTCCATCTCTGTCAATAGTTTTTTCATTTCCTCATTAACTTCCAATGTAGGAAATACATCAAAAAACCTTTTTGGCATAATTAGTCCTTCTTCCAGTTCAGTAATTCATTGCGAAGTGTTTCTAACAGTTCAGATTCAGGAACTTTTTTGATTATCTCACCATGCTTAATTAGAAGCCCTTCTCCAATTCCTCCGGCAATTCCAATATCCGCTTCTTTCGCTTCCCCTGGTCCGTTTACAACACACCCCATCACAGCTACTTTAATATCCAATGGAATATCTGCCACCATATTTTCTACCTTATTTGCCAAACCGATTAAATCAATCTGAGTTCTGCCACAGGTTGGACAGGAAACAACTTCAATACCGCCCTTCCGTAATCCTAGGGTCCTTAATATCAGTTTTGCTGATTTAATTTCCTCCAGAGGATCTCCTGTCAAAGATACACGAATAGTATCACCTATTCCCTGGTGCAATATCAGCCCCAGCCCAATGGATGATTTAATATTACCGCTGATAATTGTACCTGATTCGGTAATTCCTACATGTAAAGGATGTTCTGTCTCTTTCGCAATTAATTCATGTGCTTTTACACACATCATAACATCAGAAGATTTGATACTAATTACCAGGTTATCATAGCCCATATCTTCGATAAGCTTCACCTTATCCAATGCGCTTTCCACAATTCCTTCTGCTGTAACTCCATGATATTTCTCTACCAGATTTTTTTCCAGAGACCCACTGTTAACGCCAACCCGGATTGGAATATTATGTTCTTTGGCTACATTTACGACTGCTTTTACCCGTTTTGCATTCCCAATATTTCCCGGATTAATCCGTATTTTATCTGCTCCATTTTCCATAGCTGCAATTGCAAGTCGGTAATCAAAATGTATATCAGCAACTACCGGAATCGACACCTGTTTTTTAATCTCCTTTAAAGCAATTGCTGCTTCCATTGTCGGTACTGCACAGCGGATGATGTCACAGCCCGCCGCTGCCAACCGGTTAATCTGATCGACGGTTGCTGACACATTTTCTGTCTTTGTATTTGTCATAGATTGAATTAGAATTGGATTACCACCACCAATTACACGATTTCCAATTTGAACAACTTTAGACATATGCTTCTCCATTCTGTCGTAAAAACGACCTCTAAATAAATAATTTCCTAATGTCATTAAACATAATCACTACCATTAAGATCAATAATAATACCAAACCTATGAAATGCACAAATCCTTCTTTTTCCGGATTTACTTTTTTCCCTCGAATTGCTTCAATAATCAAAAACACCAGCCGTCCTCCATCTAAAGCAGGAATTGGCAACAAATTCATAACTCCGAGATTGGCCGATAAAAAGACGCAGATATATAACATCTGTAATATTACATATTTAATACCGTAAGTTACAGATTCTTCATAAGAATCTCCGATTGCATCTACGATTCCTACCGGGCCAGACATATCGTTTACTGATACTCCTCCGGTCACAAGAAGACGCAAACTCTGAATGGTAGAATCAATCCAGTATCCAACCTCAAAAAAGCTATATTTAGCTAAAATAAATACATTATTTGTATGTTTCTCACGGTATGCATTTCCTACAAAGCCATAAAGATAGCGACCTGATTCTTCGTTGTATTTCGGTACAAGTGTAGTCTTATATTCGATTCCGTCTCTTTCATAAGTTACTTCGACAGGCTCTCCGGAATGATACATGCCGTATGCACTGACGTCACGATAAAAATGAATATGCTTGCCATTCAATTTGGTAATAACATCTCCAGCCATAAGACCTGCTTCTGAAGCAGCATAACCAGGTGTCACATCAGCAAGAATCGGCAAATCATATCCTGTCGCACAAATAATAATAAACGAAAATACAAACGCCATGATAAAGTTAAATACCGGTCCGGCAGCCACAACACTGATACGTGCCCAGACTGACTTACTGCCAAAAGAATCCTTTGAGCTACTCTCTTCATCTTCGCCTTCCATCATACAGGCGCCACCGAAAGGCAGTAATTTAATACTATAAAGCGTATCTCCCTTTTTGATTCCCCAGATTGTCGGTCCTAAGCCAAGTGAAAACTCATTGACTTTAATACCATTCTTTTTTGCAAGCAAAAAATGTCCTAATTCATGAAACAAGATAATAATGCTGAATATAATGAGTGATACAACTATTTTCATATAAAAAGCCTTTCTTATTTTAATACATCTTCAATGAATGCATAAGTTGCAGCTTCTGTCTGCAAAATTGCATCTAAATCCGGAGACCCCACATATGCCACATGCTTCATGGCTTCCTCAATCAGTTCCGTAATTTGAAGATAACTGATTTTCCGGTTCAAAAATAAATTTACAGCCTTCTCATTTGCAGCATTAAATACAGTCGGAATATTACCCCCTCTTCGCATTGCCTCATATGCAAGTGATAGTCCTCTAAAAGTCTTTAAATCCGGCTCTTCAAAAGTCAGATTTCCCAGTTCAAAAAGATTTAAACGCTTTCCGCTTAAATTTCTTCTTTCCGGATAATATAATGCATATTGAATCGGAAGTCTCATATCCGGTGTTCCAAGCTGCGCTATCACTGCTCCGTCCTCATATTCTACTGCTGAATGAATCACGCTTTGCGGATGAACAACTACCTGAATTTGATCCAGTTCGACATTAAATAGCCATTTTGCCTCCATAACCTCTAACCCTTTATTTACTAACGTAGAGGAATCAATTGTGATTTTTCTTCCCATACTCCAATTCGGATGTTTAAGTGCGTCTTCCACCTGAATATCTTTTAAATCGTCTGTCTTCCTTCCCCGGAATGGACCGCCCGATGCCGTAAGAAGAATTTTATGGATTTTATTTGTACCTGCTCCCTGTAAAGACTGAAAGATTGCACTATGCTCGCTGTCTACCGGTAAAATCGGTACCTTATATTCTTTTGCCAGTGGCATAATGATATGACCTGCTGTAACCAGAGTTTCTTTGTTTGCCAATGCAATTTTTTTCCCGGCTTTAATTGCTGCAATCGTTGGTCGGATGCCAAGCATTCCGACAATGGCGGTTACGAGGATTTCGCTTTCTGTAATGGTTGCTGTCTCTATCAGGCCTTCCATTCCATAACATACCGGAATTCCCAAATCCCTGGTATTCTCCCGCAATTCTTTTGCTTTCGCTTCCTCCCAGACACTTACAAGCTTTGGTTTATATTTACGCATCTGCTTCTCTAACAAATCAATATTTCCACCAGCCGACAGAGCAACCACTTCTATATCCCGCTGTTCATCGACTATTTCTAATGTCTGTGTACCGATAGAACCTGTCGAACCTAAAATTGCTATTTTTTTCATCTTTTCACTGCCCCTTTATATTACTGTTGTTGCCAGGAAATAAATAATTGGTGCCGTTATAATCACACTATCAAAACGATCCAGAATTCCTCCATGTCCGGGAATCAGTTTTCCATAATCCTTAATCTCATAA
>CAMGET010000207.1 GCA_946055175.1 uncultured Roseburia sp. | reverse complement strand
AAGAAGTTTTAGATATGCTGCGCGAGTATATGGAGGACGGTACAAAGGGAATTTTGATTAGTTCCCATATTTCCAGTGACTTGGAAGGAATCTGTGATGAATTGTACATGATTGATAATGGTAAGATTGTAATGCATGAGGAAACCGATGTGCTGCTTTCCGATTATGGGGTGATTAAGGCAACAGAGGAGCAGTATGCAAAACTTGAGAAAAAGTATTTGTTAAGAGTAAAAAAAGAGCCTTATGGATACAACTGCCTGACTAAAACGAAACGGTATTATGCAGAAAATAATCCGGAACTTACCATTGAAAAGGGATCAATTGATGAATTTATCATGATGATGATTCGTGGGGAAGAGGTGTAAGGAATATGAAAGGTTTATTGATTAAGGATTTAAAACTATTACTCGGGCAGAAACGCTTCTATTCGCTGGTACTTGGATTAGGTATTTTATTTATGATTACCTATGAAAATCCAAGTATGGGTGTGGGTTACATTACGATGCTGCTTACCATTTTTACGCTAAATACCATAAGCTATGACGAATTCGATAATGGAATGTCCTTTTTATTGACACTTCCTATTCATAGGAAAACTTATGTGAAAGAGAAATATGTATTTTCAGGATTAATAGCCGTTTTTGCGGCAGTAAGTTCTTCTGTTCTGGCAATCCTTTTTGGAACGATTACGAACAAGACATTTGATGTAGGGGAAGTAGTGGCAACCGGAGCGACTATGGTTGTAATGTCATTATTGATTCTTGCAGTTACGCTTCCATTGTTGATTAAATTCGGAGCAGAAAAGGGAAGAATGGCGATGTTTGCAGCGTTTGGAATGGTTGGATTAGCTGTTTTTGTCATGGTAAAGCTTTTTAGCGGTACTGATGTTTCCGGTATCATGGCATTTGTTTTGGCATTGGATATGAAACTGATGGTACTTATGGGCGTATTTGTGTTAATTATGGTGATTTTTGCATCCTATTTTATCTGCGTTCGTATAATTTCAAAAAAAGAATACTAAAAAAATGACACCTTTTTTGAAAAGGGAGCATTTTTTCACTTTAGATATCCTCCTATAATACAGTTATCAAGAGGACAACAACAAGTTGTCCGGCAGCAAAAAGATAGCTGTAGGAAAAAGGAGGATATTTTTATGAATTGGAAAAAAGTAGTTTCCATGTTACTGGTTGGTGTTATGACACTTTCCATGACAGCATGCGGCGGTAAGGACGCAGGAACAAGTGCAGCCGGAACAGAATCTGCAAACGCAGGAACAAGTGCAGGAACAGAAGCAACTGCAGGAGATCAGAAATTAGTAGTTTGGACTCTTTCACAGGATTTGGTTGATTTTGGTGAAAGATATCAGGAAAAGACAGGCGTAGAAGTTGAAACAGTTATTATCCAGCCTGCAGATTACCCGACAAAAGTTCAGACAGCTTTCCAGGGCGGTGAGAAAGAACCGGATATCGTAGTTGGTGAGCCACAGATGCTGGAAGATTTCTATGATATGGGATTATTCGCAAACTTAGACGAGTTTGGCGCAAAAGATTATGAAGGTCAGATCGTTGATTACGTTTGGGAAGTAGGTCAGGACGCAGATGGTGTTCAGAGAGCAATTTCTTATCAGATTACACCGGCAGGTATTTACTACAGACGTGATATCGCTCAGAAAGTATTCGGAACAGATGATCCGGATGAAATCGGAAAACACTTCGCTACATATGATGCAATTCTTGACGCAGCTAAGACATTAAAAGCAGCTGGTTACAGAATTTTCGCTTCTGACTCAGAAATTAACTACTTCTCCGGTGATTCTGCTTGGGTTGTTGATGGCAAGTTAAACGTATCTGAGAGACGTGTTGAATACATGGATCTCGTTGTTGAATTATACAAACAGGATTTGACAGCATACGCTTCACAGTGGGCTACACCATGGTACATGGCTATGGCTGGCGAGGTACCTATCTTAACAGCTGAAACTCAGTGGGGAACAGATGAAATGAATATCTGGGATGCTGAAAACTTTAAAGAAGCAACTGCTGACTATGAAACCACAGAAGTATTCGCATTTGGGCTTCCTTCATGGGGCGTTTTAACCATGAGAGATAACGTTGGTGATACAGCAGGTAAATGGGGCGTTTGTGCTGGTCCTGCATATGGTTTCGGTGGCGGTACCTACATCGGTATTTCTGCAAACTCTGAAAGAAAAGATACTGCTTGGGATTTTGTTAAATTCTGTACTTTAAATGAAGAGACAGCTGACTGGTGGATTGAATTCTCACAGGGCGATACCGTATCTTTAGTTTCTGCTCTTGAAAAACATGCAGATGATACAAATGAAGTATATGGCGGACAGAAACTTTACAGCTTCTGGTTAGAGCAGGCTAAGGGTATTGATTACTCCTTAGTAACCAGATATGACAAACAGATTGGTGATGCTTGGGGTGAAGCTATTTCTAACATTAAGTCAGGAGCTATGACAAAAGAAGAAGCTATTTCTAACTTCTATGATTTAGTTGAATCTACATTCGCTGGTGAAATTGAAGTATCTAGAGATTTATTGAAATAAGAAATAGAATGAAATGATTCTACATGGCCTGCTTTTGCAGGCCATGTGGGTTTGAATAAGGGGTGGGACATTGTTTTTCATGAACAGAAATGACAAGTCTGCTTGTGAAAAACAATGTCCGTGAAATGAAAGGACAGGATTCCGTATGAAAAAGAGGAAAAAAAATAATTTAACAAAATATAATAACATGGGTTATGTATTTGTACTTCCGTTCGTTATTGTATTTTTAATCTTTAATGTATATCCGGTTTTAAGAACCTTATATTTAAGTTTTACAAATACAAAAATCGTGGGCGTGGGTGAGCCGGGCTGGGTATGGTTCGATAATTATGTTCGCTGCCTGACCGATAAGTTTTTCTGGAAAGCGTTATGGAATACTGTGAAAATGTGGGGCGTCAACATTGTATTGCAGTTAGGTCTGGCCTTCCTTCTTATGATGGTATTCTCAGATGTAAAGTATAAGATGAAGGGATTAAAAGTATTCCGTATCGTATACTATTTACCGAATCTGATTGCGGCTACTTCTGTTGCATTTTTATTCCAGACATTACTGGACTGGAGATATGGCACATTTAACCGTATTATCCTTGAAATTTATAAACTATTCGGAATGCAGTACAATCCGGTAGACTGGCTGGGAAGCGGAGCGACAGCACCTTATGTGATCTCTGTAATTCAGACCTGGATGTGGTTTGGTAATTCCTTTATTATGCTGATGGCAGGTGTGCAGGGAATTTCAAACGACTATTTTGAAGCAGCAGCAATTGACGGAGCAGGAAGATGGACCATTTTTGGTAAGATTACTTTACCGTTAATCAAACCAATTATGATGTATGTTGCAATTACATCTTTAATTGGTGGATTGCAGTTATTTGATATGCCATTCTTAATGTCAAATGCATCAAGTGCATCTTACAAAGATATGCAGACAGTAGTTATGTATATGTATAAATTCGGATTTACAACCGGAACAACGCAGACCGGTTATGCGTCAGCAATTGCATATGTGCTGTTTTTGATTATTTTGACCGTATCTGTCATTCAGGTGAAATTATTTAACAGGAAGGAGGATTAAGAAGCATGAATACGATTGGATATAGAATAAAGAAAACCATTCTTTACATACTCTTAGTCCTGCTTGGAGTAACTTGTTTGTTGCCATTTCTTCTAATGATTGTAAATGCAACAAGAACAGGAAATGAGATTGCAACATCATTTACACTCATTCCGGGTCATGCACTGGTAGATAACTGGAATACAGTGTTTGAGTTTTTTAACCTTTTTAAAGGTATGTGGAACAGTGTTAAGGTAGCAATTCCTGCAACGCTATTATGTCTTTACTTTTCAGCATTGACCGCTTTTGCGTTAGCAATGTATAAGTTCAAAGGAAATAAACTGATTTTTGGAACCATTTTAGTATTTATG
>CAMGET010000206.1 GCA_946055175.1 uncultured Roseburia sp. | reverse complement strand
AAGAGCTTTATGCGCTTCGAATAAAAGAAATGTGAAAAAACAATGAAAAACCTTACGGTGCGGGAAAAAAAGCACTATAATACATTAGTATTTCTAAAAAGAGGAATGAGAAAGGTATAGGAACATAGAATGAAAAAGATGAGAATACCGGCATTACTTTTATGTGGTGCACTTGCTGTATCCGGATTTTTGGGATGTGGCAAAAATATTGATAAAACAGCAGTTGTGGCAACAGCGGGAGAGAAAGAAGTAACTTTGGGACTTGCCAATTTTGCAGCACGTTTCCAGCAGGCACAGTATGATGACTTTTATGTAGCTTATATGGGACAGGATGTTTGGCGCACAGATATGTATGGGAATGGTCAGACTATGGAAGATACCATGAAGGCAAATGTTTTGGAAAGTCTTCATGCAATGTATGCATTAGAGGCGAATATGGCTGATTATGGCGTGGAAATCACGGATGCTGACAAGGCAGCCATTGCAGAAGCTGCAGAAAAGTTTATGAGCAGTAATAGTGCGGAAGCAATCGAAGCATTGGGCGCATCAAATGAAATTGTGGAAGAGTATTTGACGTTACTTACCGTACAGGCAAAAATGTATGATGAAATTATTAAGGATGTTGATACGAATGTAAGCGATGAGGAAGCGAATACAAGTGCCTACAGCTATGTGTATATTTCTAAATCATCTTACACAGATGAAGAGGGAAACACAGCAAGCTACACAGATGAGGAACTGGAACTTCTTGCAAAAACAGTGGAAGAACTTGAAAAAGATGCAAAAGCTGATAGCCTGGAAACGGCAGCAGAGACACTTGGTTATACAGTAAGTACAGGAACCTACAATGCAGATTCTTCTGTAAATGAAGAAGTAGGAGCAGCATTGGCAGCGATGAAGGACGAAGAAATCCAAGTAGTTGAATTAGATAATGCATACTATGTACTTCGCATGGACGCAGTCGTGGATGCAGATGCAACTGCTGCAAATCGTGAGTCAATTATTTCCCAGAGAGAATCAGACTTATACGTTGAGGTAGTGGAAGCATATCAGGAAGCAGTCACATGGACAGTTGATGAAAAATTATGGGAGAAGGTAAGCTTTGATAATTTATTTACTACTTATCTTCCATCTACTGAAACAGTAGAAGATACAGCTAGCACAGAGGCACAATAAAAAGAAACAGCAGGGCCCGGCAGAGAATGCCGGGCTCTTTTTTACTTACTCTACAGGAAATTCAACTTATAGGTTCGGGACTTTCGCACAGTTGTGATTTTTATAAATTTATGTTATGCTTAAATTTATGAGACAATTATTTAAAAATGTGAGGACAAATAGATGCCGAAGAGCAATATCGTATTGATTGGAATGCCGGGGGTAGGGAAGAGCACCATCGGAGTTATTTTAGCCAAGGTATTAGGATATCAGTTCATTGACACAGATTTAGTGATACAAAAAGAGGAAGGAAAATTATTAAAAGATATCATTGCCAAAGTGGGACCGGAAGGTTTTATTGAAGTAGAGAATCGAATCAATGCTTCGATTGAAGCCGAAAATTCCATTATTGCTACAGGAGGCAGTGTTATATATGGAAGGAAAGCGATGGAACATCTGAGCACGATAGGCACTATTATCTACTTAAGTCTTCCGTTTGAAGAACTGGAAAAGAGGTTGAGCGATATTAAAGGCCGTGGTGTGGTGCTTAAGGAAGGACAGACTTTAAAGGATTTGTATTATGAGAGAACACCACTCTATGAAAAATATGCAGATATTGTAATAGATGAAAAAGGATTAAATGTAGAAGAGACGATAGACAAGATTTTAAATTCAAAGGAAAAGGAACAATGGGGAAAATAAAAGTACAGATAATAAGTGTTGGAATTTTACTATTGGGAATGATTTATATAGCATTATCACAACATATCAGCTTGGGACAGCGCTATCAGAAAGTCTTTTTCAATGGGGATTTTGTATGCAATATTAGTCAAAATATAGACGCCAAACAGGTGGAAAAGGAAGTAAGAAGAAGTTTGGCAGCTGAAAACACAGACAAGCTGGCTATGGACTATGAAATGAAAACAGAAGAAGCAAGAGAGCCGTTTGAAATGCTCTCTTCACAGGATGAGCTGCAAGAGCTTTTTGCCAAACAGATGGAAAACGCAGTGGTACAGCAAGGACAGAAGGCTTATACAGTAGGAATTGAAGGTTACCGTGCGACATTTGCGACTTTAGAAGAGGTTTTGGATTTCTTTACAGGAGTAAAGGCAGAGGCAGATACCTATTTACAGTATGAACCGGTGATTAAAGAGCGGGAAGGTCACATTCAGGGAATTTTTACCGTAGAGTTGCAGCCGGTTGTACCAAATGTGTGGGAAGAAGTGGTTCCGGAATCAAATACAGGAGATGGAGTAGTTTCCGGTGTCAGTGCGAGTATGGGCGATGCATTGGCTTATGCAGTGGCAAATCCATATAAAAATGTATATCAGACAGGGCTTTTGAATTTGGAATTCATTGAACAGATTGCCATATATGAGGACTATGCACTGCCGGAGGAAATGGCAGATGTGGCAGCGGAAATCTCAGAAGTAACAAAAGAAAAAGAAACGAATAAAATATATGTAGTAAAGAGTGGAGACTGTCTTTCTTTAATAGCATATGAGTTGGATACCACGGTAGCTTCGATTGTAGCACTGAATGGATTTAAAGACGCAAACGTTATCATTGATATTGATGATGAACTGATTGTTGCGGTTCCGGAACCGGATTTGATGCTCCGCGCAACAAGAGGCGAGGTTTACGAAGAAGATTATAACGCGGAACCGATTATTATTCCGAATGATTCCTGGTATACCACGAAGGAAGTTGTACATGATCCGGGTACAACCGGACATCGGGAGAGAAATGATATTGTTATTTTTGAAAATGGAATAGAAGTAAGCCGCGAGATGATTCATGAAAATATCATGGTAGAATCGCAACCGGCAGTCATTGAGCGGGGAACTATCATCCCTCCTACCTATATTAAGCCGATTAATGGAGGAAGATTTACATCCGGTTATGGAAAGAGGTGGGGACGGCTTCATAAGGGTGTTGACTGGGCTGTTCCGGTAGGAACAAAGGTATTTGCATCCAGTGCAGGAACAGTTGTCAGAGCAGACTATAATGGTGGATACGGTTTATGTGTTCTGATTCAGCATCCGGATGGAAAAATGACAAGATACGGGCACAATAGTAAACTGCTGGTTAGCAAGGGGCAGTATGTAGAACAGGGAGAGACCATCGCTTTAAGTGGTAATACCGGGCGTTCTACAGGTCCACATGTACATTTTGAGATTATCGTAAATGGCTCTGCAGTGAATCCGTTAAAATATCTCAATTAGGCATAAAGACCTATAAATTTGCGCAATTTAAAGATATGTGCTATAATAAGAAAAACTTGACAAGAGCACTTGGAGACTACTATAATTACGTGTTTGTATGAATAGTTCATTGAGGTGTAATATGGAACAGTATGTAATCAAGGGTGGAAATCCACTTGTAGGTGAAGTTGAAATTGGTGGCGCAAAAAATGCTGCGCTTGCAATTCTTTCAGCTGCGGTTATGACAGATGAAACCGTTACGATAGATAATTTACCAAATGTTAGGGATATAAATGTGCTTCTGGATGCAATCCGGGAAATTGGAGCAAAGGTTGACCGCGTTGGGGAACATACCGTTAAAATTAACGGTTCTTTTATTAAGAATCTGACCGTTGATAACGAGTTCATCCGTAAAATCAGGGCTTCTTACTATTTAATGGGAGCCTTGCTCGGGAAATACAAAAGAGCAGAGGTTGCTCTGCCGGGCGGATGCAATATCGGAAGCAGACCGATTGACCTTCATATGAAGGGATTCCGTGCGTTGGGTGCGACAGTAGATATTGAACATGGAATGTTTCTTGCATCAGCAGAAAAACTGCAGGGAACACATATCTATTTAGATAAAGTATCTGTTGGAGCTAC
>CAMGET010000205.1 GCA_946055175.1 uncultured Roseburia sp. | reverse complement strand
GCTTTTTAAAATCTTATCAATCAAAGTTGAATTATAAATAATATGATAAGAACCAATCAACCCAGCCAGATTGAAGGTCTTCGAAGGCGCATATATTGCAATGGTACGCTGCCTGGCATCTTCCGAAATCGTCTGTGTCGGAATATGTTTATGCCCTTCTAAAATAAGGTCTGACCAGATTTCATCAGAAACTACGATGCAGTCATTCTCCTTATACACCTTCATGGCAGCCTCGATTTCCTCCCGCTCCCATACACGTCCGGTCGGGTTGTGAGGGGTGCAAAAGATTGCAAAATGGATCTTATTCTCCTTGATTTTTTGGTCCATGTCTTCATAATCCATGCGCCAGGTGCCATTTTCATCTTTTTTCAAATCACTGTAAATAATTTTCCGTCCCAAGTCCTCCAACACATGCAAAAAGCCAACATAACATGGTCTGTGCACCAGAATCGGTTCACCCTGTGAAGTAAATGCAGATAGCGCAGAGGCCACACAGCCTAATACGCCATTTTCATATCCGATATATTCCTTTTCTATCCCTTCTACACCATTCCTATCCTTTTGCCAGTCGATAATCGCCTGATAATATGCATCTGTTGGCGAAAAATAGCCATAAGCCGGATGATTCATGCGTCGGATGACTGCCTCCTGAATCGTTGGAACCGTTGGAAAGTTCATATCAGCAACCCACATTGGAATCTTTGAGAATCCTTCCTTCACTTCCGCGTCCGGAATTGGAATCACATCTATCGCAATCGCATCTTTGCCTTCACGGTTCATAATGGTTGTAAAATCGTATTTCATTTTATCCTTCTCCTTTGAAAAACTCTTTATTCGTTTTTTATCGTCTGCAATTTGCTATCGATTTCTTCTACCTGTTCCTTTGGCACCCCGCCAAAATCCAGCACATCCCTAAGACGCATCTTATTTATGTATTCTGCCATGGCATCACTCATATTTTCACGCCCTGTCGCAGCTGCTGCCTTTTTCATCAGGTCTTCCACAAAGTCTGCTGCCTCCGGCTTACTTAACAAATACTTCATGGTACAGTCAATGGACAAATATTCCTCATAATTTCCATTGACATGAGGCTTACATTCCGGCTCTGTCATACATTCATTTCCAAAATCGCCAAACACATCCTTAAGCCATCCGATGCTGTCTGGCACCCAGTTTGGAATACGGGCGCACATCTTTGTATCTTTATGCTGAATGGAGCTATCGCAGGTTGAGAAACCATGCGGACCAAAGGAATAAATATGGCTTTCAAATGCTACATCCGCCTTAATTAAAGCTTCCATAAAACGAACCGTATTTTCTACCGGTACCACGTTGTCCGTTCTGGATGAAAAAAGAAAGCACGGGCAGGTTTTTCCATCGACTGCTGCAATGGTATCGGGCGCGCTTTCATTGCAGCCTTTTACATCATCTCCGGCGACTGCATATCCTAAAATAGCCGCGTTCGGACGGTTTTTTGACATTGTTGCAGCAGCTGCTGCCAAGTGTCCGCCTGCTGAAAATCCGATCACTGCCACCTTATCTGCATAAAGTTTCCATTCTTCTTCCTTAGAACGTATCAATTCCATGACCTGCTCATAATCCTCTAATGGATTCGGCCAGACAGCATCTTCTTTTACGGAATAGCGCAGGATAAAAGCCTGATAGCCTGCCTTTAAGTAAGCCATTGCCACCGGGTCTGCTTCTCTGCTTGAGCAATATTGATAGCCCCCGCCGGGCAGAATCAGAATCGCCGGCCGTTTCGTTACATAGCGGAACTCTTCACCCGCCTTTTGTATATATGCGGTTAAGGTAACATTTCTTTTTTCGTTTAATACAATTGTCTCTATCTGCATTGAAAAACCTCCATTTTCTTTATCATCAACATTTTTTCGCCACATATTTCATGGTTCGATTACACTTTTTCGTCTTTAACAATAAACTACTGCCACTTCATAAGCACCAAGCGAACCATCAAAAACATTGCCTGTCAGCACATTTATCTTTCCAGCCAAACTCGTTCCAATAGTATCCAATAACGCCTCCGAAAGTTCCGTCTCCCCATCCTTTGCATGCACGAAAACCGTCGTTTTTTCTCCTTCCAGTTCTCTCGTCCAAACCAGAATCCCTTTTTCGTCATCACACCATCTTGCAACTTCTTTTCCTTCGGTTAAGGCGGGATGTGCCTTTCGAAGCCGAATCAGTTTCCGGTACCACTCGTATATATCCGCATCCTGATATTTTGCATCCCAGACCATACCGCGTCTGCAATCCGGATCGTCTCCTCCTGTCATACCATACTCATCGCCATAATAGATAAATGGCATTCCCGGTAACAACAACTGCAATGCTGCTGCTAACTTCAGCTTTTCTTTTTTCTCTCCACAGATATGTAAAAACCGCGCTGTATCATGGCTATCAATCAGATTCCACAGAATCGGATAGACGTCATTATGCAGATTTCCGCGCAAATGCTCCAAGCTCTCCATAAACTGAGCAACCGTGATGCTTTCTTTAGCAACCAGCTTTTGTGTGGCAGTAAAGAAATCATAATTCATAACGGAGTCCCATTCATCCCCCTCCAGGAAATCTCCTGCGAAGTGCCAAATCTCACCAATCAAAATAGCCTCAGGATTCACTTCTCGAATCGCCCTACGGAACTTTTTCCAAAAAATATGACTAATCTCATCTCCCACATCAAGCCGCCACCCATCGATACCGCAGGCTTTCATCCAATACTGTCCGACCTTTATCACATAGTCCGCAGTTTCCGGATTCTGCAAATTTAATTTTGGCATGCCGCCATAATAGGCAAAGCATTTAAAATTCGGCTTTTCATAGCGTTTTGCTACCGGCGGATAATCTTCGATATAGTACCAGTTCCAATAGGGTGATTCCTTTCCCTTTTCTACCACATCCGCAAACGCAAAGAATTTTGGTGATGTGTGATTAAAAACACCATCCAGAATGACTCTCATGCCATGTGCATGCGCCATTTCTACCAGTTCCTTAAGGTCTGCTTTTGTTCCAAACGACGGATCAATCTGATAATAATCAATCGTATCGTATTTATGCGCCGAATCCGATTTGAAAATCGGTGTCAGATAAAGCACATCCACGCCCAGCTCCTGAAAATGGTCGAAGTGCTGAATGATTCCCCGCAGGTCTCCCCGCAAATCATCCATATGCCCAATCGGAGCCCGATACCATTTTTCTTCCGGTACCTCTTTACTGCTTGCAAACCGGGATGGGAAAATCTGATACACAATCTTATTTTTTGCCCACTTCGGAACCGCAAAACGTTCCTCTTCCCTCAGGTTCTGTGGGCAGTCAAACATATCATGAATGCTTTCTATCTCTTCCTGATAGAACCCTCCATTTCCAAAATAAACCGTCTTTCCCTCTTTATCTGTTATTTCAAAAAAGTACCGCAGGCAAATCACATCCATCTTTAGCTCTGCCTCAAAATAATCATGGAGCCGGTCACTTGCCACCTTTTCCATCACAGTTTCCTGTCTGCTGTCAAACCGCTCCAACGGAATATACTTATCCCTACTATGTAACACTACCTTTTCTATATCATCCCGTTTGGTCTGAATGCGGAATAAAAATCGACCCTTTTCAAGTGCAAAACAGTAATGCTTGTCTGCTTCATGGCGAATTGCTGAATATTCCATGGTATCCTCCACTTTTCGTTTTTTCTTATTTTACCATAATACGCACTTTTTTGTAATTTGCGTTATTATTAAAATTAATCCGTCTCGATTTTCTTTCCCAATGAAAATTTTTTCAATGAAAGTGGATTACATATCCAGCTTGTCATGAACGAACCTAAAGCCCTTGATCGTTTTATGGCACATTATGGAAAGTTTAGCGGCGCAACCAACTATATCACAATGATTGGGAAAAAAAGGGTATTGGGGCAGAAATCCTGCCCCGTCTCCCACACCAGTTCTCCCTGTTATGCCAGTCCTTTTATTTTCAAAATTTCTCCCGGATTCTCTACAATATA
>CAMGET010000204.1 GCA_946055175.1 uncultured Roseburia sp. | reverse complement strand
TCTTTTTTCGCTTGACTACAATCCATCTGCGTAAATTAATGCTGTCAAGGTTGCACTTGTCTTGACCTTGACAGCATTAATTCCGCAGATATAATTCAAAAAAGCGAAAAAGAATACAAACTAAATTCTGAACAAAATATCTACTTCGCAAAAAACGTAAACCCAAATGCCCCCGGCCCGGCATGCGTACCGATGGTACTTCCGATACTGTAAACCGGAATATCCTTGGCATGGCCCTCGAAAACATCAGCGTGGTCAGAGATGTATTTCTGTAAAAGGTCATCCGTGAGACCACTATAAACATAAGCGCATGGCATAGAAAAATCAGCTCCGCCATATTCTTTTATTAATTGTGACAGCTGGGCGCCGGCATTTTTAAAACCGCGGGCTTTACCGACAAGAGACACTTCACCATCTGTGATAGCAACAAGCGGCTTGATGGAAAGTAAATTTCCGGCTACGGCTGCCGTTTTGGAAATACGGCCGCCACGCTGCAGGTATTCTAAGGTATCAAGAACGGCTACGACACGGATATCTTTTTTCTTCTGTTCAAGGGCAGCTACGATTTCTTCTACAGAAAGACCTTTGTCACGTAACTGGCATGCATAGAGAACTAAGAGCTGCTCACCTAAGGTCACGTTTTCACTGTCTACAATAGTAACACAGTCTTCATAACCATCGCGGGCAATGTTGGCACTCTGGAAGGTTCCGGAGAGCTTGCTGGATAAGGTGATAACGATAGCAGTATCGCCCTTTTTCTTAACATCTTCATAAATATCCTCGTACTCTGCAGGGGAAACCTGACTGGTAGATGGATTTACCTTACTGCTTTCCAGTTTGCTATAAAATTCATCGTGTGTGATGGTAATACCGTCTAAAAACTCTTCGTCGCCCAAAATCGTTTTTAACGGAAGAAAGTCCAAATTGAAAGCATCTGCCTGTTCCTTTGGCATGTCACATGCCGAATCAATAATAATTCTAATCACAATAATCTCCAATTCCGGGATGATATCCCCGAAAATCTGTTTTTCAGTAACAAAAATTTGATTGTCAAATAGTTTGATTATCAAACAAATAGAGACTATACAGCAGATGCCAAAAAATGTCAATAGTATTTTGATAATCAAACTATTTTATAAGACGAGAAGTACGATAGATACATTCCTTGTAATTCTAATACACATAAGTGTGACTTATAGAATACCCGGATAAAAAAGAATTTAGAGCATGGAATACCCTAAAAACGCATATTTTGTAAAAAAATGAATTGACGAACCGAACATTTATGTTAAGATAACTAAAGAATAAAATGATAGTGCAAATAGAAAATGGAGGTTCACGTGATAAAAGTAGTTAAATTTGGTGGAAGCTCCCTTGCGAGTGCGGAGCAGTTTGCTAAGGTTGGAAAAATTATTCGTTCTGATGCAGAAAGAAAGTATGTAATACCGAGTGCACCTGGAAAACGAAACGATAAGGATACAAAGGTAACGGATATGCTGTATGCCTGCTACGCGCTGGCAGAGCAGGAGGAAGACTTCCGCGTACAGCTGATGAAGATTAAGGAACGTTATGACTCTATCATTAACGGACTTAATTTAAAGCTTTCTCTAGAAGAAGAATTTAAGAAAATTGCAGAGAACTTCAAGGCAAAAGCAGGAGTAGATTATGCTGCTTCCCGCGGAGAATACTTAAATGGTCTTATCATGGCAAACTACCTTGGCTATGAATTTGTGGATCCGGCAGAGGCTATTTTCTTCGATGAAAACGGTGAATTTGATCCGGACAAAACCAATACCGTATTAAAAGAGCGTCTGAGCAAAGTGGAACGTGCTGTTGTTCCGGGATTTTACGGGGTAGACGCAGATGGAAAAATAAAGACATTTTCAAGAGGCGGTTCTGATATTACCGGTTCCATTGTGGCAAAGGCAGTGCATGCTTCCTGCTACGAGAACTGGACCGATGTTTCCGGATTTTTGGTTGCCGATCCTAGAATCGTTGAAAATCCGAAACCAATTAAGACGATTACATACCGTGAACTTCGTGAGCTTTCTTACATGGGAGCAAGTGTACTTCATGAAGAAGCAGTATTCCCGGTTCGCAGAGCAGGAATTCCTATTAATATCCGTAATACCAATGCACCGGAAGACGAGGGTACCTGGATTGTAGAGAGTACCTGCCATAAGCCGGATTATACAATTACCGGTATTGCAGGTAAAAAAGGATTTGTTGCTGTAAATATTGAAAAAGACCGCATGAATACAGAAGTTGGCTTTGGAAGAAAAGTATTATCTGCATTTGAAGATTACGGAATCAACTTTGAACATGTACCATCCGGTATCGATACGATGACCGTATTTGTACATCATCCGGAGTTTGAGGGGAAAGAACAGGCTGTTATTTCCGCAATCCATCGTTATGCGAAACCGGACAGCATTGAACTGGAATCAGACCTGGCCTTGATTGCAGTCGTAGGACGCGGTATGAAATCAACACGCGGTACAGCAGGCAGAATTTTCTCTGCATTGGCACATGCAAATGTAAACGTAAAGATGATTGACCAGGGTTCTTCCGAACTTAACATTATCATCGGTGTAAGCAACAGCGATTTTGAAACAGCAATCAAAGCAATCTATGATATTTTTGTGGTGACCAGATTATAAAAGAATTGGGACCGATACATGGACGAAAGAGAGTTACGTGAGAAAAACAAAAAAAGCTTTTGGGAAGGCAGGGCTGTCATGGCAAGTGTCGTGGCAGTTACTGTCTTTTTGTCTTTGCTTACGACAGTCGAAATAGCAGCCATTAAGATGGAGTGGAACATTCCTGTAATCAGTATGCTGATAGGTGGTTCTGATAATTACTTTTTTAGCGAGTACCGGAAAGCAGAAGAAGAGTTAGAAGCGAGTACGGAAAATGTTCCTTACGAGGAGCAACAGGAAACGGAAATTCAGCCAGAAAATACGGAAGTAGCTGTGAAAACCGAAAACATGGAGAACGAAAACATAGAAATCGAAAACGCGGAAACCACAGCAACTATAGAAACAACAGAACAACCGGGAACTGAGACGGAAGATACAGAAGCAACCGAAACAGAGCAGGAGGAAGAATTCCCATATCTCTTAAAAATCAACCGTCAGCAGAACGTAGTGACTGCTTATGAAAAGGATGAGAACGGTGAATACACGGTACCGGTACGAGCAATCCTATGTTCTACGGGACTATACAATGCGACGCCAAAGGGCACATTCCATTTGTCCACCAAATATATTTGGCGGCAATTGCATGGTGGCGTATACGGACAGTATGCCAGTCGGATAACGGGAGGCGTGCTTTTCCATTCGGTTCCTTATGCAAGTAAGAATAAAGCATCGCTATACTGGGAAAAATATAATAAACTGGGGCAGCAGGCTTCTATGGGGTGTGTACGACTGACGGTAGAAGATGCGAAATGGATTTATGACAATTGTCCGTCGGGGACAACGGTAGAAGTATATGACAGCGAGGATCCGGGACCACTCGGGAAACCGGAGACGTTAAAACTGGATAGGGATAACGAAAACAGAGGCTGGGATCCGACGGACCCGGATGAAAGGAATCCGTGGCACGCGTGGTCAAAAGATGAGTAGAAAAGCAAAAATTCAGGCGACATCGAATATTTTCTATTTGATGTCGCCTGTTAAACTATCTCGTCCATTGGACTATACCTCTCTTAAATTTTTGTTATCTTTTGTTTCTTTCTTTTTTCGGCTTCAATTTTTCAAAGTTTTCTTCTTCTCGGACTTCTTCGTTCTTAAATTCTGATTCTCGATTTTGTTCTTCTTATAGCATTTAGAATTGTATCATATAAGAAATAAATCATGTTCTGATACTAATTCATCTTTTCCCTTATTGGTTTTTGCTACGTTTTCTTTCTTTTTCAAAATCTAAAAGCGAATGCAATTAAGTTTTTGTTGGACCGTACCTCTCTTTCTTAGATTATGAGTTAAGATTTACGTTTCTGGTGGACTGTACCTTCCTTT
>CAMGET010000203.1 GCA_946055175.1 uncultured Roseburia sp. | reverse complement strand
TGAATACAACTGGCCAGACCGCTCTCTGAGCTATCTATGCAGGACCTTCGACCAGCTATATAGCGGCGAGGATTATTCCCTTCTCCGTCCGGTCATTCATATCGGCATCTTAGATTTTACTCTTTTTCCCCAAAGCCCGGAATTCTATGCAACTTATAAACTTCTAAACATAAAAAATCACGAAGTTTATAATGACAAGTTCATCCTTAGTGTGCTATCCTTAAAGCAGATAGAACTTGCAACTGAGGAAGACAAGGTCTGGCAGATTGATAAATGGTCCAGACTCTTTTCTGCAAAAACATGGAGGGATATAAAAATGATTGCTGAAAACAATGAAATTCTCACTTCTGCTGCTGAATCCCTATACCAATACAACTCCGACTGGATTGTTCGTGAACGATGCCGTGCACGCCAAGACTATGAGCGACATCAACGTTTTCTTCAAGAACAATCTGTGCAAGATAAAGCTACTATAAAAGAGCAAGAGGCTGCTCTGGCAGAAAAGGAAGCTGCTCTAGTAGAAAAAGAGGCTGCTCTAGTAGAAAAGGAGGCTATAATCGAACAACAACAAAAACTCCTTGAAGAACAGGAAGCTATTATAAAATCATTAAAAGAGAAATAACATAAAAAACGCCTGAGCTTAAACAGCCCAGGCGTAACTTTTTTATTTATACTATTATTCTGCTCTTGCCATAGCAGCTTCATAATCTTTCGTTCCAATGAAAATTTCTTCCTTATAAGGATTCTTTTTCTGCTCGAGAGAACGTTTGATAATCACTGCTAATACTAATACATTTACAACTAATGCAGCAATCGCAATCACACCCTGTGCAACCGGATCTGCGGCTGTCGGATGAACGGATGCATCCATATAGCCATCTGCATATAATCTTGGAATGACTGCGAAAATACCCTTATCCTGGAATAATGGGAATACCTGTGCAAACATACACCACAGTGCAAGGGTATTTGCACGGTTCTGAATCCAGCCACCCTTGTTCCATAATGCATTTGCAACGGTTGGAGCAAGCAGTAATGCAACACCACAATACCAAGCATGGGTAGGCAGATTGTTGTATGTATATTCAAAGTTCCAAATATCATAAGCAACGATATACAGCCATGTCATATCCGGCCATAACATATCGTCCTTTTTCTTTGAGGTATAAATTCCCCACCAGCCGGTCATACAAAGAATATTTAAAATACCTGCGATACCGTTTACTACATTCCACCAGCCACCGTAAAGCCATACACCTTCGGAAGATAACCACCAGCGTGAACCGGTCTGTGCCAATGCAATGCTTCCTTTAATTGCAGATTCAAAATCACTGCCGACTGCAATTAAAATATTAATTGCAACAATCACAAATGGGAATGCTTTAAACCAATGGGTCTTACCAACGCCCCATTTATATTTGAGCATCATAAAGCCGATACATCCTGCTGTGGCAGCATATAATTTTGCATAATGGAACCAACTGTTCATGTAAATATACGTCTGATTGTTCAATGCCCATGCTGCACCATTTGCTGCGCCGATATAAATTGCGATGAAGTACACCGTAAGAATCGCCGGAAGTACCATAAGAAGCATAATACCACCAAGTTTTGTACGTCTGGCAATCTCATTTGCGATAATCAATCCTGCAAATACCATCACCCAGCCTAAAAGCTGATATGCAGCGTTATCGCCGTAAATTTGGAATAACATAAGAACTCCTCCTGTTTTTGATTAACATTTTCTCCGGTCACACCGGTATAGAGTTATTCTATCATAGTTCCTATCCTGATAGCAACTGCTAATCTTCAATTGTTAAAGTTGTACGAAGCACATCCAGCTTTACACTGGTATGGTCTGCTTTATACTGTTGCAGCAGCAATTCCCAAAGATTATGAATCTGATTTGCCAACACATTGGATGCCGGAATCGCATATGGCAATAAGGTCTGTAAATGGAATGCACGAATTCCCATAGGCGGCATAAATAAGAGATTGGTTGTCTGCACCTTATCCCCAGCGGTCTTAATCAATTCATAGGTAATCATGCAAAAGTCCTGTCCCTTATAATTACACACATAAGAAGCATAACATTCATCAATGGTCCATGATATTCCATCCTCTACTTCTACCGGCTTTTCCGATGTATCATTATGCTCTGTTGTCTGTACCTGAAGGTTCCAGTGAAGTTTTCCCTCCTTTGTCTCCTTATACATCTCTGTCAACTGATGACTTAATTCTTCCGGTTTTTTCATTAGATTCTCTTTCCTTTCTTTTTCATTGGTATGCCTTTTCATCCACCCGGACTGCTTGAACGATAAATCGTTTTCCCGTCGTAGAGCATGTGGATAATGTAATGATTTTGTCTTCTTTTGACACAGAGACTCCCGTATCAATATAAGATTTTCGTACCATCTCATTCAAAAAATTCTGATACATATCATCCGGTATAAAACCAATGGTATACACCGAATCTGTTTCCGGAACATCCCGATAGGCAAAAATCTGATAGCGGTATGCCATGTTCTCTGTATAAATAGTAAAATAAGAATGATCCACATAGAAGCCCTCTTCTTTATATTTTTTCAGACTTCCGAACATACTTAAGTTTTTCATGTTGTGACCATAGATAATGGTATGATAGTCCTCAAAGTCCGGGTGATTTGCACCTTCTAAAAAAATGCAGCCCGCCGTAGATTTATTTCCGTAAATATCATTCCTAAGATAGGTCTCATCATCTCCCGAATACATAATCGGATAGTCGATGATTTCGATTCCGTCAAACCGAATCCAACCGATGACATCCTCATTAATTTCCTTTATTCCTTCAAAATCAATTTCTACATTCTCATACCAAAAAAGACTGTTTCCTGCTTCTGTCTCCGATACGTCTTCTGCAGATGTCACTTTGCAGTAATCTTCTCTTAACGTTTCAAACGTTTTGTTTGACTGTCTGCGGTCCCATAACATGGTAAATAAGATGACCAATGCAGCTATCACACACCCTGCTCCGGCCACAAAAAGTACGATTGTAGAAAGTTTTCCTTTTTTTTTCATTTCTTATCTGCTTTCTTTTTCGAATCTGCCACACTCCATAACAGGATTACCACTAGAAAGAGTGCGCCTATAGTAAGGATTCCCGTCTGGGAATGGATAAAGTTCACCACAACCGCCATGCCTTTAAGGCAAAAAACCGGTTTCCCGATTAACCGTTCAAAGCTTACCGGATCCATATCCACAACCTCGTTTGCATCCCCTTTGGTAATAAAATACGCTTCTTCTTCCCTGATGTCAATGACCCGGTGAGTCATTACCTTATCGGTATCCGTTCCCATGGTATAGGTAATGGCATCTCCCACCTCAACTTCAAAAGGAAGTGCCTCTTTTACATACAGGATACTCCCAACCGGATACTCCGGCTCCATACTGCCTGTCGCCACCTCATATAAACCATACCCCATCAGTTTCGGTATAACAACCGGAAGGCAAAGCAGCACGAGGCATACCATGATTATAATTCCGATTCGGTTTAACCATTTTGCAAGTGTATCCTTTTTTTGCATATGTATCCTGCTCCTTTCTTTTTCATAATCGGGTAGGAGGTAAATAATTATTTTTATTTACTGTCCTCCCACACCACCTAGCATACCGTTCGGTACTAGGCGGTTCCTTAGTTTTCATAGACTACGAGATAATAGTCGAGCATGGATGTATATCCCAGCTTGACTATTATTTTATTCGAAAAGATTTGGTTCAAGACTTGTGCCATTCTCCAATAACCTTTTCTACTACACGCAAGTTCCTTGGCTTTCCAATGCTCCATTCCCAATGCCCTCAGCATTCGGTACTTTGTTTTGATTTTCTTCCACTGTTTCCAATAGACCGCTCTGATTCTTCGCCTTGCCCACTCATCCGTTTCCTTGAGAAGTTTCTTCATGTCTGCAAGTTTGAAGTAATTCACCCACCCTCGCACGAATTGTTGATATTTCTCTTCTCTTTTAGCATTGCTCATTCCATTGTT
>CAMGET010000202.1 GCA_946055175.1 uncultured Roseburia sp. | reverse complement strand
TTTCCTGAGCTGCTTTGCACAATTCCCGGACGCTGCCAATGATTTGTGTCTCCACATTCGTAAGCTTCTTTGGTGTCTCCTCCTGTAAGCATTTCCTTGCAGCTTCGCTTAATTGCAAATCATATTTCTTTGCGATGCGAAGTGCTTCCTGACAGGTTGAATGGTCCGCTGTGGCAGGTCCTGATGCAATCATGTCCAAAGGATCGCCTAATATATCTGATAATATAATCGCTTTTATCTGGGCAGGTTCACACCATTTTGCAAACCGTCCTCCCTTTACACGGGATAAACGTTTTCGTATGGTATTCATTTCAACAATATCTGCGCCACTATGGAGTAATTGTTCCGTAATTTTCTGCAATTCCTCTGCCTCTACATATGGACTTTCAAAAAGAGCACTTCCGCCTCCGGAAAGCAGGAAAATAACCGTATCTTCTGCTTTTAATCCTCTTGTCATTTCTAACACCTTTTTTGTCGCAAGAAGACTATTTTCATCAGGTACCGGATGCCCTGCTTCCAAGCAGGTTATTCCTTCTATTTCCGTTTTCACATGTCCATATTTTGTCACAACAATTCCGTCGTAGATTTCTTGCTTTAAGCATTCCTTTGCTGCTTTTGCCATTTCCCAGGCTGCCTTTCCCACTGCAACCAAATAAATTCTTCCGGGGAACACAAGTCCCTCCAATGCACCTTTTACAGCCCTTGAAGGATTCACATGATTAATTGCTGCCATGGCAATTGTTTCTGCGTCCTGTCTTAGTTTTTCATTCATACTTTTCTCCCACCTTACTGAAATTGCCACTATCCTTAATTCGCTTGACAGATGCTTTACTCTTTTTTACATCTACACTCATAAGGGGAATATCTTCCCACATTTCATAACGATTTTTGATTGCATCGGAACATAAAATAATATCCTCACCACATTTGTTTTTGTGTTCATAATGAGCCCTTCATGGGTTTTGTTTTTATGTGATAGGTAAAGGGTATCATTGTTCCTTCGAATGGAAAAACCGACTCCCACATTTTTTTAGGGAGTCGGTTACAAAGTTTCAGTTTATTCCACTTCCGTTGTCTTAATAAATAATTCCTCTAACTGCTTTTCATCAACCGTACCCGGTGCCTGTGTCATCAGACAGGACGCGTCTTTTACCTTCGGGAATGCAATGACATCACGAATAGAATCTGCGTGAACCATATGCATCACCATACGGTCAAGGCCATATGCAAGTCCTGCGTGTGGCGGAACTCCATACTTAAAGGCATCTAATAAGAAGCCAAACTGCTCATGCGCTCTTTCCTTTGTAAAGCCTAATACTTCAAACATTTTTTCCTGAATGTCATCCTGATGAATACGAACAGAACCACCGCCAAGCTCGGTACCGTTTAATACGATATCGTATGCTTTCGCACGGACTGCACCCGGATTGGAGTCAATCTGATCCCAGTCCTCTTCCATTGGCATGGTAAACGGATGATGCATCGCCATAAAACGATTCTCCTCATCTGACCACTCAAGAAGTGGGAATTCTGTTACCCAAAGGAAGTTGTACTGATTCTCATCTAATAAATCTAAATCCTTTGCCAGCTCCAGACGTAATGCACCTAAGACATTCCATACAATCTTGTTCTTATCTGCTGCAAAGAACAGTAAATCGCCCGGCTTTCCACCCATAGCCGCTACCAATGCAGCCAGTTCTTCTTCGGTCATAAATTTTGCAAAAGAAGACTTGTAAGTACCATCTTCGTTTACTGCAAGGTAAGCAAGACCCTTTGCACCGTAGCCCTTTGCAAACTCTACTAATTTATCAATTTTTTTACGCGGCATTGTAGCCTGGCCTTCGGCGTTAATACCACGGACAGAACCGCCGTTTTCGATAGCACCGGTAAATACAGAGAAACCGCAACCTTTTACGATGTCAGAAACATCATGAAGCTCCATGCCGAAACGGGTATCCGGCTTATCAGAACCATAGCGGTCCATTGCTTCCTGCCAAGGCATTCTCGGAAGCGGCAACTGAATATCGACTCCGATTGCTTCTTTGAATACATATTTTAATAAGCGCTCGTTTACTTCCAGCACATCATCTACATCTACGAAAGATAATTCCATATCGGCCTGTGTAAATTCCGGCTGTCTGTCTGCACGTAAATCCTCGTCACGGAAACATCTTGCAATCTGGAAATAACGGTCATAACCGGAGCACATTAATAACTGCTTATAAAGCTGTGGAGACTGAGGCAATGCATAAAAATGTCCCGCATGAATACGGCTTGGTACCAGGTAATCTCTTGCACCTTCCGGTGTGGACTTACAAAGCATCGGTGTCTCAATTTCAAGGAAGCCTTCTTTCATCATAAAGTCACGCATTAAGTAAGCAACCTTGCTTCTTAGCATCAAATTCTTTTGAATGTCCGGTCTTCTTAAGTCTAAGTAGCGGTATTTCAAACGGATTTCATGCTTCGTCTGGTTGTTTTCCTGAATCTGGAAAGGTGGTGTCTCAGACTCGGATAAAATGCGGATATCCTCTGCAATCACTTCAATATCGCCGGTCTTTAAGTTCTCATTCACTGCTGCAGAACGTTTCTCAACCTTACCGGTAACCGCAATCACATACTCACTTCTTAAGCTTTCTGCTTTTTCATAACCAGCTTTTCCAACCGTTTCTTCATTAAATACCAACTGTAAGATACCGGAACGGTCTCTTAAGTCGATAAAAATCAAACTTCCTAAATTTCTTCTTTTCTGTACCCAGCCCATAACGGTCACTGTTTCACCGATATTGGCACTTGATACCTCTGTACATCTGTGGCTTCTGTGTAAGCCGCGCATTGACTCTGCCATGCTAATCTCCTCTTTCTATCTCTTAATTATTGAAAAACTCAACGATATCCTTATATCCTTCTGCTACCAATTTTTCTTTCTGGAACTTTTTATTCTTATTCATGCGGACAACCAGTACCTGTTTGCCTGCCTGGCGCTCCTGCTGCGCCTTTGCAATCACTTCGGAAAGTTTCTCAGCAGAAAAACCTTTCTCAATCAGATACGCAACCTTAGGACGCTGCATCGGAACGGTAAAGCCGCTTTCTAATAACAACAATACGATACGCTCAAAACCGATAGAAAATCCACAAGCCGGAACATCCTGACCGGTAAACTTGCCAACCATCTTATCGTAACGACCGCCGCCACCGCAGGCTGCACCAAGCTCCGGCATTGCAATTTCAAAAATGGTTCCTGTGTAGTAGCTCATACCACGTACTAAGGTAGGATCAAATACCAACTTAAAATCTGCGGTCTTTGCGTTTTCCACGCTGTCAATAATCTCAAGTAAATTCTGTTCTACATCCGCATCTAAAAAACCTTCCAGTGTTCTTGCAAGGTATTTAATCCCTTCTACCCCGGTATTTGCTTCTTCCACGCCTTTGAACAGGCCCAAATATTTTTCTACGGACGCTTCCGGATAGCCTTCTTTTAATAACTCTTCCTCTACGCCTTCCATTCCTATCTTGTCCATCTTATCTAAAATAATAAAGACGGTATCATATTCTTCCTCTGCGAATCCGCTGTATGCTGCCATTGCTTTTAGGATACGGCGCTCATTAATGCGGATTTCAAAATTTTTGAAGCCTAACTTGCCAATTGTTGTAGTGGTTGCAAGAATTAATTCAATTTCTGCAAGGTTACTTGGCTCGCCGATAATATCAATATCACACTGCATAAACTGACGGTAACGCCCACGCTGCGGTCTGTCCGCTCTCCACACATTTCCCATCTGAAGGGCTTTAAATGGAGATGGCAACTCATTCGCATTGTTTGCATAAAAACGAACCAACGGAACCGTTAAGTCATAACGCATACCAAAATCTACAAGGTCTGCCTCTTCTTTTGCTTCCTCAATTTTTAATTTTTCTCCACGCTTCATTACTTTAAAAATGAGCTTCTCATTTTCTCCGCCCTGCTTATTGCTTAAGTTTGCAATATTTTCCATACAGGGGGTCTCAATCGGTGTAAAACCAAAGCTTCTGTAGGTTTCC